>NZ_QVLZ01000060.1:0-38298 GCF_003435205.1 Bacteroides sp. AF32-8BH
ACGTTTCCTGCGGCTGCACCCGCCACGCTGCCCGCCATGCTTCCGGCTCGTCCCGCCGTCTGGTTCACGTTGCGGCCGTAGCTTCCCATGCCTCCGGCTTGGATAATCCAGCCTGCCACCGTTGGAATGGTGAAGTAGCCGATGATGCCGATTATCATGAATATGATATACACCCCGTCACTCGAATCCAGCGAGAAGTTCGGATCAGCCTGCATCCGTTCGATGTCGCTTTGCAGCATCAGCACCTGTATCTTCGCCAGTATGGTACTGAACATATCCGACACGGGCAGCCACAGATAGACCTGTATGTAGCGGCATATCCACTGCGTGAGCGTGCTTTGGAAGCCGTCCCACACCGATATGGCAAAGGCTATCGGACCGAGTATCGCCAGCACCACGAGGAAAAACGTGCGGATGGTGTCTATCACGAGGGCGGCGGCTTGGAACATCAGTTCCAGTATCTCGCGGAAGAAGTCGCGGATGCCCTTCTTCATGTTGTACATCCCACGCTCAATATACATCCCCGCCATCGTCACCATGTCGCCAGGCGACCAGCCCAGTTCCTCCAGCTGTTTGTCAAACTCCTCGTTCGACACGAGGTAGGCGGTTTCGGGGTTGCGCATCATCGTCTCGTATTCCAGTTTGTCCTTCTGCTCACGGTATCGGTTCATGTCCAGCGTTTCCACCTCCAGCATCTTTGCCGTACCCTGCACGACGGGCGACATGATGCTGTTTATCGTGCCTAATACCACCGTCGGGAAGAACATGATGCACAGACCGATGGCGAACGGGCGCAGCATGGGGAACATGTCTATCGGTTCGGCTCTCGCCAGCGACTGCCACACCCGGTAGGCGACGTAGAACAGCGCGCCCAGCCCGGCGATGCCTTTCGCCACGCCCGCCATGTCCCCGCATAGCGGCATCATCTGTTCGTAGAGCGAGCGCAGAATCTGGTGAAGGTTGTCGAAATTCATAGGCTACCAGTATCTTTCGTTCATGTTCCCGTACAGCCCCATGATGCGGTCGAGGTCGTTCTTCTTCTTTGCCCGCAGGTAGCTCACACTGATGTTCTTGTTGGTGTAGTAGCTCACGAGGTTGCGGTAACGTTTCATCTTGGAGTAGCAGCGTTCCACCACGTCCATGCGCTCCTTGTCCGTCATGGAGAGCGTGGTGATGTTCACCACATTCTTCAGTTCCGTCAGCACATCGTTGGATTCCTCCAATAACTTGGTGTAACCGAAGGCGATGGCTCCCAGTTCCTCCACCGTGAAGTTGTCGTCACGCATCATCTTCTGGAAACTGGTCACATAGGTGTCGGTGATGTCACCCACCATCAGGATGGTTTGCTGCACCTTCCGGGCGTCTTTTACCAGATTGTTCACGGATTTCAGTGCGTCGTAATACTTCTTGCCCTGCTCGTAAATCTTCACAGTCTCTTGAAAATTTTTTATCATATTCTGGGCGGTCGTGGAAGTGTGTACCACGTTCTTCGAGGTGTTCACGATGCTCTGCGCGATGTTGGACGGGTCTATCACCGCCCACTGTGCGCTTGCCCTGCCGACTGCAAACAGGCACAGGCAGATAATAAGTGTCATTCTTGTTCTCATGTTACTTTGGATTTTAGTGGTTTTCATTATTTATTCTCCGCTTATCGGATGGTCCGGTTTCGGGGTCACACGCACGTAGTCCCCGTTCGGCGAGAAGGTCAGGACGTCCGTCGCCTCGTTATAGGACACGTCGATGCGGAAACCCGTGTTCATGAACAGGTTGCCGTTCTCCTCCTGCAAGAGATAGGTTTCCGGCTTCAGCTTGCGGCGAAGCCCGCTCCGCTTGAACACCGTCACCTTGTAGGCTTCGCCCTCCTTGTAGATAAGCACGTCGGGCTTTCCCTCCACGCTCTCCCAGTTCCCGCAAAGCTGGTCACGGCGGTTGTCCGCTACATCGCAGGATTGCAGTACCATGACCGCCAGCCCAATTAAACACTTGCTGACTTGCAGCATTTTCGTTCTTGATATACTCATACGCATTTTCTTTTTTAGTTGATGAATCGGTTTTTACTTATTCCTCCGTCTTTCGGCAAGTTGCCGGATGGTGGCTTCGATGTCGCCGCCCAGCTGCTCCGCCAGACGGTAAACCTCTACTTTTTCCGTTTCTTCGGTGGTGTACGCCAGATACTCTTCAGCACTAACTTCGGTGGCATAGACCGCTGACTGTGTGCCACCCAGCCCGATCCAGACTTCCTTGTAGAGCCTTGACGGGTTGTTCGCCATGTTGATGGAGAGTATCTGCGATTTCTCCTTCTCCGTCAGACCCAGCAGGGACTGTATGGCATCAAACTTGTTCATGTACTTCCGCTGGTCGAGAAGTATCTTGCAGTCGGAGTTATTGATGATGCTCTCCTTGACGACGGGCGAGGAAATGATGTCATCCACCTCCTGCGTCACCACGATTGCCTCCCCGTAATACTTGCGCACGGTCTTGTACATATAGCGCAGGTACTCAGCCATGTTCGCCGAAGAGAGAGCCTTCCAAGCCTCTTCCACTATCAGTTGCTTGCGCACGCCTTTCAGACGGCGCATCTTGTTGATGAAGGCTTCCATGATAATGATGGTCACCACAGGGAAAAGTTCTCGATTCTCCTTTATACTGTCAATCTCGAAGACGATGAACCGCTTGCCGAGCAGGTCGATGTTCTCCGTGGAGTTGAGCAGGAAGTCGTAGCGTCCGCCCCGGTAATACTGCCGCATGGTGGTGAGCATATTGTCGATGTTGAAGTCTGACTTCTCCACCTTTATCTCACGTTCCGCCAGTTCGCGGCGGTAGTCGTCGCGCATATATTCATAAAAGGTGTTGAACGAGGGGACGATGTTCCGGTCAGCCCTGATACGCTCGATGTAGGCGTTCACCGCACCGCCCAGTTCGCCGCTCTCCGTCTTCGTCACTTTGTCGTCCTCCGATTTCCAGAGCGTCAGCAGCAGCGTCTTGATGCTGTCCTTTTTCTCCACGTCAAACACGTAATCATCGGTGTAGAACGGGTTGAACGAAATCGGTTTCTCCTCCGTGTAGGTGAAGTACACGCCGTCCGCCCCGTTTGTCTTGCGCCGGATCATCTCGCACAAGCCCAGATAAGAGTTTCCCGTGTCCACCAGCACCACATGCGTACCCTGCTCGTAGTATTGCCTCACGAGGTGGTTCATAAAGAAGGATTTGCCGCTGCCCGAAGGACCCAACACGAACTTGTTGCGGTTGGTGGTGATGCCCCGCTTCATTGGCAGGTCGGAGATGTCGAGGTGCAGCGGTTTTCCCGTAAGCCTGTCCACCATCTTGATGCCGAAGGGCGAGAGCGAGCTGCGGTAGTTGGTTTCCTCCGTGAAGAGGCACACCGCCTGCTCGATGAAGGTGTGGAAACTCTCTTCCGCCGGGAAGTCCGCCGCATTGCCGGGCATCGCCGCCCAGTAGAGCGTCGGGCAGTCGATGGTGTTGTGGCGGGGTACGCACTCCATGCTGGCGAGCTGGCTGCCTACATCGTTCTTGATATGCTTCAGCTCCTCCGCGTCATCGCTCCATGCCATGACGTTGAAGTGCGCCCGCACCGATGTCAGCCCGTAGGAATGGGCTTCGTTCAGGTACTGGTCTATCCACTCGCGGTTGATGCTGTTGCTCCGGCTGTATCGGGATAGCGACTGCATATTCCTTGCGGACTTCTCGAACTTCTGCAAATTTTCCTCGCTGTTGTCGATAATCACATATTGGTTGTAGATGTGGTTGCAGGAGAGCAGCAGACCAACGGGGGAGGCGAAGGAAAGGCGGCAGTCGCTTCGATCCGTGGAAAGTTTCTCGTAGCGGATGTCGGTAGTCACCTTTCCGGGCATATCCTCCGCGTCGGAGAGGGTGTGCAGGCACAGGCGGTTGTCACCGATACGCATTTCTTTTGCCGAGAGGTCGATGTCCTGCAAGGTCGTGTTGCCTTCGGGCATGAGCGAGAAGTAACGCTCTATCAGCCCGGCGGACTTCTCCGTCCCGACAATCTCGTCGGTGGAGAGGCGTCGCAGCCTGACAAAGCCGCTGTCGTTCATGATGCGCTCGAACTGTTCGGCGGCCTCCATGAACTTCCCGGCGGTTTCCTTGTCCAGTTCCTTCGGGATGATATGCCCCCGGCACAGCGTACTGAAGTTGCTCTGCATCCGGTTACGTTCCTTTGTCGTCTTGGTCAGGTAGAGGTAGCAGGTGTGTTTCAGGTACGGACGCTCGTTGAAATGGCGTTCAAAGGAGCGGCTCAGAAAACTCATGTCGTCTTTCTGTAACTCCGGCTTGTAGCGTTCCTTGATGAACCAGTCCTGCTTATGCACGACGCAGAAGTCCGGTAGCACCTTGATAGCCTTGCACCAGCAGCCGTGTATCGCTTCGTACTCCGCGCCCGTCACGGTGTAAAGCTCCGGCAGTTCCACCTCAAAAGCCACCGTGATGTCGGCGTCTTTGGAAATGATGCAGCCATGCTCCACAGCCAGCAGCGGGAACTTGTTTTCCAGTGTCGTCATTTTGGATGTATTTCTCATGTCGTTTCTTCCTTTCGTTGCCGTTTGAATAATCGGGTAATCCGCCGCCGGTTGATAAGGTATCGGGGATGGCTCCTTGCCGCTCCTAATTTCATCAGCCCGTGTTCGCCGTACCGGGCGTTCAGCGCGAAGGTCTGCCATACGAGGACGGAAGACGATGCCGCGCCGAAGCCGATACATACCCACTGGTCGATGCCGACCATGTAGAGGATGACGAACAGGACGAAGAGAGCCAGCAGACCTCCGCAGAAGATGAAGAGGTACTGAGCCTTCAAACCCTTGAACTCGACCGGACGGCCGATACCCTTGTTTATCGGATATTCAGCCATACATTGTTTATTAAAGGAAGAATGAGCGCAGGATGGTGGCGGCGACAATCAGGAAGATGCAAGCCCCGAACCACGAAGCGGCGGTCTTCGAGGTGTCCGGGTCGCCGGACGAAAACTTGCCATAGACTTTTACGCCTCCGATAAGACCGACTACCGCGCCGATGGCGTAGATTAGTTTCGTGCCTGGGTCAAAATAGCTTGAGACCATAGAGGTGGCTTCGTTGATGCCTGCCAGACCGTTTCCCTGTGCGAATACGGAGGCGGTGGCGGCAACCATAAGTGCCGCGGAAAGGATTGTTCTCTTGCTTTTCAAAGCGTTCTTGATGTTCTTGTTCATAAACTGTTCTTGTTTTAGTGCCGTCAAAAGGGTGGATGGTCCTTTGTCGGGCAGTTGATACTTTGTTTCTTTACTTTGGTTTAGTGGTTGCCTGTTTGTTTCTACGGACTTGGGCGTCTCCGTTGCGGGTGGCTGTACCTTGTACCGCCGTGCGCGTGGGTAATGTCATTCTACTTTTTCATGTCCGTTCTTTTTGGGTTGTCATACATAGTCGCGGATGTCGAAGTCCTCTATGTTGTCAGGTATCACGAACACCTTTTCTTTTTGTCGCGTCACGGTCATGTTCACCGTGTCCACGAAAACAGCCATCGCCTTTGCAAGCCTGTCACTCATCGCTTCATCGGTCAGGCGTTCCGTTATCCTTGTATAAAGCTCTGTCCCGTCCAGTTCCGTCATGACCTTTCCGGCGTGTCGCATTTCCTCACCGGACGGTGAATCCTTCCGTATGGTGCGTACAGCCATATCAATATCCTCGAAACTGCTTCCCGAAGCCTGCTTTTTGTCAGGTTCTTCGTACTCCAGTTCATCCTCTCCGTACTCCAGTTCCGAAGGAGGGATGCTCGTAAAGGTTTCATCGAGTTTGTCCTCCGGTACTTGTGTCGGGCGTGAGACGGTTTCCGTGTTTCCGTCGTCAAAAGTAGCCTCTTCCTCCGACAGCTCAATGCCTTTTTCCGAAGTGGCGGCTTCTTGCGCCGGTATGGCAGCGGTTGTCCGGGTCGATGCCATCTTGAAACGGCTCTTACCAATGATGTCCGAGGTGTCTGCGTGAGGCATGTCCTTATCCTTTCCCTGCTCTGCCGCCGTACAATCCAATGACCGCCACAACCCGGCAATGTGTCTGAAGAAACGGATAAGTTTCGCTTCCATGATGCGGTCGTAGAGCAACAGGGACAGAAACCACACGTTGCAGGCAACCGATACGATTAAAAACACCTTTGTCATAGTTTCACTTTTTGGGCGTTTTCAATCTGTTCCATGTACTGCGTTCCGTATTGCCAGAAATGGTCGCGGAGGATGTTGTCCACGAACTTGCCGATGCTCAAGCCGTTTTCCATCCGACTGGCGACGATAGCGACTTTCTCATGAATTTCTCGGCTGATGTATATACATTGCCGCGTTTTGATTTCCGATGCTTGCAGGAAAGTCGAGAGCGGTTTGTCTCTGCCTTTATCCTTGCGGAAGTCAACGCCGGTATTTTCCTGATCGTAGTCGGTTGTACACTTTGCTGCACTGGCAGCGGTTCTTTCACTCTTTCCTGTTTGCAGGCAGTCTGCCTGTCGGTTCTTCTTTGTCCTTTTCATACTTCTTTGTTGTTTATTGTTTCTATAGATTATAGGATTCCATGTGCCGTTTGAACGATTCGGCTATCTCGTCTTGGAACAGCGTGAAATGGTGTGTCAGCACGTTGTCAAGAAAAGCCGCAATAGTCACCTCGTTGCCTCCGATTACATGGAGCATTTTCTGTATGCGGTCGTGGTACTCCTTGCGGATATATACCTGCTTGCCGAGCCTTGCCGTGATATTGGATCCACACATGAATACCGTGTCATAATCCTGCTTTTCCGGCTTGCCATTCCTGCGCTTGCGTTCCGGTTCCTCTTTGGGACGGGAAGCAGGCGATGTAATCACCGTCTGTAATTCTTCTTTCGGAGGTGGAGAAGGTGCGTTTCCGCCCGTACTTCTCGCTTCCGGTGGAATGCTTGTATCGTCCAGCCGAAACGAGTTGATTACGGCTTCGCTGTCGATGTCCTCGATTCTTGTTTTCTTTGCCATGACATTCAGTTTTTGATGATGCCGAGAATCTCATCCGCGAGTTTGTCAAGGTTGCTGCCGCGTATCAGCGTTTTGTCCGCAGGGAATGCCGTGGAACGGAATACAGCCTTGCGTTCTGCCGCTGTCTCCTTGCGGAAACGCTTGCTGTCCGGCAGGTATGTTTCCAGAATGGGCAGGGCGAACTCGGCACAGACTTTGTCGTATGCCTTGTATAGTTCTGTCTTTTCGCGTCCGTCCACCATGTTCCACACGAGATAAATCCCTTTGATGCCGGACTTGCCCGTGCTTATCATCTGTTCGTTGATGACAGTGGCGAACTTGATGGAACTCTCCATCACCACACGGTCGGCGATGATGGGCGTGAAGATATAGTCCATTTTGGAAATGGTCTGTACCACGTCGGCGTTGTTGATGGTTCCCGGCAGGTCGAAGAACACGAAATCGAGGTCGGGCTGCGCTTCTACCAGATTTTCTGCGGTTCTTATCGCGTCTTCCGCACGGCTGCATCTGATTGGGTACGGATTTTTCTTCAGCCGCTTGAGTTGCTCATACGCCAGCACTTTGTAATGCCCGTCCTCCATGACGGCTTTCATGTCACGCTTGCGCATATCATGGATACTGTACTGCGGAAAATCGCAGTCCACCACGGCTACGTTATAGCCTTTCACATAGTGCAGGTAGCTTGCCACAAGCACTGTCAGGGTTGTCTTACCCGCTCCACCTTTCTGCGTGGAGATTGCCACATAAGTTGCTTCTTTCATTTGTCTGATAATTTATTTGGTTATACATCTGTCCGGTGGCGGTAGCGTATTGCCATTCATACATACGCACGCGCTTCCATTTATTCCGCCATTCCTTAATCCGGCTGTGCCTGCGGGCATTCATCGGTCTATCCAATCACCCACGCCTTTATCAGTCCGTATGGACGTGTGCTTGGAAAACCGGCTGAATATGTACACCCGTGTTCAGCCGGTTGGATTGATGTCCGGATTGCTGTCCGAACATCCGGCGGAAGGAGTGTATTTTCAGTCCCACATCCGAATCACACTGCAAATAAACAAGGATATTTTGGAACTTGTATCACTTCTCCGGCAAGTGGCAGCACGTTGCGCCGGTTGACACTGATTGTCCGGGTCAAGCCTCTGTCCGATACTGTGTTAAGGGCGTAACTTTGCACCCGAACGGCAGGGTTCGCCGCAGGTGGCGCAGCCCGGAGTTTGAAAGGCATTCCCCCCAATCCGTCCCCGACGGATTTTTATGTTCACCTGAACATAGCAAGGTATGTTTTCAGCCGCTCAAAATATTTTGAGCATCCCGGAAAACGCCTTGCCCTTGCAGGGGGCGGGCTTACCCTCCGAAGTCGGGAAGCCTCTCAAACCTACGGTGTCTGTGCCATGAAGCGGCGGCTTATGCCGTCAAACCGCTAAATCCAAAGTAATATGAGTGAAAAAAAAAGAAACAAAGGCGGGAGAAATCCCAAACTCGATCCGGCGGTGTTCAGATACACCGTCCGTTTCAGCGAGGAGGAACACAACCGTTTCCTCTCCATGTTCGAGAAGTCGGGCGTTTACGCCAAGTCGGTTTTCCTGAAGGCGCACTTCTTCGGGCAACCGTTCAAGGTACTGAAAGTGGATAAAACGCTGGTGGATTACTACACCAAGCTATCTGATTTTCATGCGCAATTCCGCGCAATAGGCACGAACTACAACCAAGTCGTGAAGGAACTGAGGCTGCATTTTTCCGAGAAAAAGGCGATGGCGTTGCTCTACAAACTGGAGCAACAGACCGTCGAACTCGTGAAACTGAGCCGCCAGATTGTGGAACTGTCTAAAGAGATGCAGGAAAAATGGTCGCAAAAATCAGCGTAGGAAACTCGTTGTACGGCGCACTTGCCTACAACGGGGAGAAGATCAACAAGGAGGAAGGGCGGCTGCTGACGACCAACCGCATCTACAATGACGGTACGGGAACGGTGGAGATCCGCCGGGCGATGGAGGACTTCCTCGCCCTGATGCCCGTGCGGTCGAAGGTGGAGAAGCCGGTGGTGCATATCTCGCTCAACCCGCATCCCGACGATATGCTGACCGACACCGAGCTTCAGGACATCGCGCGGGAGTATCTGGAGAAGATGGGCTTCGGCAACCAGCCCTATATGGTGTACAAGCATGAGGACATAGACCGCCACCACCTGCATATCGTGACGGTGCGGGTGGACGGGGACGGCAGGAGCATAGACACCCGAAACAACTTTTACCGTAGCAAGCAGATAACCCGCGAGCTGGAACGGAAATACGGGCTGCATGACGCGGAACGGAAAAGCCGCCGTACCGATATGCCGCTGCATAAAGTGGATGTTTTGGCGGGCGATGTGAAGAAACAGGCGGGGAATGTGGTAAAGGAACTTAACCGCCGTTACCGTTTCCAGACGATGGGCGAATACCGCGCCCTCCTTTCCTTATATAATATGACGGTGGAGGAAGCGCGGGGCAACGTGCGCGGACGGGAATATAATGGGCTGGTCTATTCCGTTACGGACGACAGTGGCAACAAGGTCGGCAATCCTTTCAAGTCCTCGCTCTTCGGGAAGTCCGTCGGCTATGATGCCGTACAGAGAAAGTTCGCCCGTTCAAAAACGGAAATCAAGGACAGAAAACTCGCCGACATGACGAAGCGCACCGTCCTTTCCGTACTGCAAGGCACGTATGACAAGGAGAGGTTCATTGCCACACTCAAGGAGAAAGGTATTGACACCGTGCTGCGCTATACGGAGGAAGGACGCATCTACGGGGCCACGTTCATCGACCACCGAACAGGATGCGTGTTGAACGGCTCACGCATGGGCAGGGAACTGTCCGCCAACGCCTTGCAGGAACACTTCACGCTGCCATACGCCGGACAGCCGCCGGTTCCGCTTTTCATTACCACGGAGGGTCAGGAGGAAACGCAAGCTCCGTCCACTCCCGAATACGGAAGGGACTTGGACGGCATGGGCTTGTTCTCTCCCGAAGGCCCGGCAGTGGACGCCGAGGAGGAAGCCTTCATCCGGGCGATGCAGCGCAGGAAGAAAAAGAAGAAGCGCAAGGGCTTGGGAATGTAATCAGTCAGACAAAGTATCAACAATCAAAACAATTTCAAGGTATGTCACAACAAGAAGACGATTTGAGGGCATTGGCGAAAATCATGGATTTTCTGCGTGCCGTGAGTATTATTTTAGTGGTCATGAACGTGTACTGGTTCTGTTATGAAGCCATACGGCTCTGGGGTGTGGACATCGGTGTGGTGGACAGGATACTGATGAACTTCAACCGCACGGCGGGGCTGTTCCGTTCCATCCTCTACACGAAACTATTTGCCGTCCTCCTGCTTGCCCTGTCCTGTCTGGGGACAAAGGGCGTGAAGGGCGAGAAAATCACGTGGGGGAAAATCTGGGCGGTCCTTGCCGTGGGCTTCGTGCTGTTCTTCCTCAACTGGTGGATACTGGCCCTGCCATTGCCGGTGGAGGCGGTGACGGGACTGTATATCCTGGCCGTTGGTGCGGGCTATGTATTCCTGCTGATGGGCGGTCTGTGGTTGAGCCGCCTGTTGAAGCACAACCTCATGGATGATGTGTTCAACAACGAGAACGAGAGCTTCATGCAGGAAACGCGGCTTATCGAAAGCGAGTATTCGGTCAATCTTCCGACACGGTTTTACTACAAAAAGCGTTGGAACAATGGCTGGATCAATGTCGTGAATCCTTTTAGGGCTTCCATCGTGTTGGGTACTCCGGGCAGCGGTAAATCCTATGCAGTGGTAAATAATTTCATCAAGCAGCAGATAGAAAAGGGCTTCTCGATGTATGTGTACGACTTCAAATTCAGCGACTTGTCCACGATAGCATACAACCATCTGCTGAACCACCCGGAGGGCTACAAGGTGAAACCGAAGTTTTATGTGATAAACTTCGATGACCCGCGACGTTCGCACCGTTGCAATCCCATTCACCCGGACTTCATGGAGGATATTACGGACGCTTATGAGAGTGCGTACACCATTATGCTCAACTTAAATAAAAGTTGGGTGCAAAAGCAGGGCGACTTTTTCGTAGAATCGCCCATCATCCTTTTCGCGGCTATTATCTGGTATCTCAAAATTTTCCAGAACGGCAAGTATTGTACATTCCCCCATGCGATTGAGTTCCTGAACCGCCGCTATGAGGATATTTTCCCGATACTGACCTCTTACCCGGAATTGGAAAACTATCTTTCTCCGTTCATGGACGCATGGCTCGGAGGGGCTGCGGAGCAGTTGATGGGGCAGATAGCAAGCGCGAAAATCCCTTTGTCAAGGATGATTTCTCCGCAGCTCTATTGGGTGATGTCGGACAGCGAGTTCACGCTGGACATCAACAACCCCGAAGAACCGAAAATACTCTGTGTGGGCAACAATCCCGACCGTCAGAATATCTACGGGGCCGCTCTCGGTCTGTATAACTCCCGTATCGTGAAACTCATCAACAAGAAAGGGATGCTGAAGTCGTCGGTCATCATCGACGAGCTGCCCACGATTTATTTCAAGGGGTTGGACAACCTTATCGCCACCGCGCGAAGCAACAAGGTTGCCGTGTGTCTGGGCTTTCAGGATTTCAGCCAGTTGGTGCGCGACTACGGTGATAAAGAAGCGAAGGTCGTGATGAACACCGTCGGCAATATCTTTTCCGGTCAGGTGGTGGGTGAAACCGCCAAGACGCTTTCCGAACGCTTCGGTAAGGTGTTGCAGAAACGGCAGTCCATTTCCATCAACCGGCAGGATGTTTCCACCTCCATCAACACGCAGATGGATTCACTCATCCCGCCGAGCAAGATTTCCGGCTTGACGCAGGGTATGTTTGTCGGTTCGGTATCCGACAACTTCAACGAACGTATCGAGCAGAAGATTTTCCATTGCGAGATTGTCGTGGATGCCGAGAAGGTGAAGCGCGAGGAGAAAGCCTACAAGAAAATCCCCGTCATTACCGACTTTACGGACGGGGACGGCAACGACCGCATGAAGGAAACGGTTCAGGCGAATTACAGGCGCATCAAGGAGGAAGTGAAGCAGATTGTTCAAGAGGAACTGGAACGTATCGCAAATGATGAAAACTTGAAACACCTGTTGCAGCAGAAATAACAGATTCCTTTATATATGAAAAAGGGGATGTGTCAAAACACCCAAAATATGAAAATTACCCCTGTCACAGATATCTGTAGCAAGGGTAATTTTGTTAAAAAGAGAGTTTTGACACCCTCTTTTTATTCTCAGATTTGAGATGCTTGTTGATGGTGGTAATGGCAAGCATCAGCAAATAATTTTTCAGTTCTGTATCGTCTTTAAGCAGTATGCTGTATTCTTCGGCAAACATTCTCAACAGTCTGGTTCTGAGTTTCGACATTTCTTCACCGAAAGGTATCTGTCGGTTTTCTTGCCAATACTCAATCACTACGGAAGATACCAGCCACTTGAACTCGGATTTCATCTCTTTGCCGAGTTTCTTGAAGCGGATTTGTTCGCTAATTGGCGGCTCGTTGTATGGCATTATGTCTGCCGGGTCATAAACGGATATACTGCCGATACCATAATCCATGATTATCGGTAAATCAGTTTTTACATCATTCTTATGTTTCTTCTTTTTAGCCATACCCGTTATTGTTGCAGGAAACCTTTACCTTTATCAGTAAGATAGTATTTCTGTTGCGGACTCTTGGAGCCTATGGGATAAAGTGAAAGGACCAAACCGGAATTTATTGCCGGATGGATATAGTTCTTTAAGAAATTCCTTTTATCTTTCATTCCCGTTTTCTCCATGATTTCTTTAGCAGAGAGAGTGTTGTTCCCAATAGCAGACAACAGTTTTCCTAACTGTGGGGTTACTGTGGGGTTACTATAGGGTTGCTGTGGGGTTGCTGTGGGGTCTTGTCCTACTGTAGTTCTTGTATAATGAAACACAATCCATACAGCATTGCCGTCGGTATGAAACTCCGGATCCGGAATACCGACACGGCGACATTCGTTTACCATAAGGGCTATGCCACGTCCCCAACTCTCCAATACTGCACTTTTGTACAGCACATTGGCTACTATCAGATTTTGTGGTTCGGAATTGTGGCCACCCAACAGTTTCTCAATGGTAATATCAGGCGGAAATGTTCCGCTGTTTTCAATCTCCACGCGGTCATCATAGATAGCAATCCCGACTGAACTGCCGGGGCGATGGTAAACACGATGTGCAAAAGCATTTATGCAACATTCTCTCAATGCCTTATATGGCACATTCAGTTCCTCTTCTCTGTACAAACCTTCAATTTTACCGGAAAGGGACAAATGCTTGAAGAAAAATGCCATTGCAGCATCCAGCAAGTTGAATATATTGCCTGTCACACGCTGATTATCTAAAAATTCATCTTTTGTCGTTCCTTTGAACCGGGCTAAACGGAGCAGACATTGGGGATAATGGTAGAAGTTTCGTCCGAATAGGACAACGGAAGCATTGTTCAGCTTTCCATCATTCAACAAGTCAAATTTTTCAAGGATGGTTCGGACATCCTCCTGCATAGAACCTTCCGGCAAACGTCCGCCTCTGATTCCTCCACGTACTGCGCCCAAGATTGCCGTTTCGTCAAGGTCGGATATTTTCAAGCTGGGATTTTGCATGGAATCCCAAGCATAGGTTCCGCCTCGCTGCATAACCAACAGGTTGTATATACCCTGCGGCATGGCAGATGTAACGCTCTCTATCCGTTGATAAGCCCTCCCCTTATAGGTGAACGGGCGCATATATCGTTGTTCTTCCGCTGATAAAGCTATAACACTTTTGTTCGTTCCCGGAATGTCTGTATAGGATATACCAATGGTCGCAAACGGCTCGATTCGTCTGATGGTTTCCGCAATATCGCGCTTCGTCTTGTCGCTCACTTCCTGACCGATAATCTTTCCCTTGTCGGTTACACCGAACAGCACCGTGCCGCCCGTACCGTTCAGGAAGGCACAAAGAGTTTCCATTCCACGCTCCAACTGCCCGGTAGTTTCTTTGAACTCAACTGTCCCGCCTTCGGCTCCGGCAATCAGTCCGTTCAATATTTCGAGGTTATCTATTTTCATCCGTCATTGATTAATACTTGCAAAGTTAATGATTTTAATCGGCTTTCCGGCAGATAATAGAGTGATTGTAAATGAAGAAGGATAAGAAACCGTATAATCCGGCCGCTTATCCTTTGTTTGGCATTCGTTTATCTCCTCATCCGCTCCAATTCATCGTCATGTCGCATCTTCGCGTTCAGTTTGTCCTGCATCTTTTCAAGGAAGTAGGTGCGACTGTCGCTTTTCCTGCGTTTGATGTCCGTATAGAAGCGGTAGCAGTCTTTGGACTCCACACCGAAAAAGGAATAGAGGACAGGGGCAAGCTCTTTCAGCGAAGCCTTGCCGCCATTGATGCAGCCGGTGGCGTAGAGGGCATAGATTAGCTCTACCAACTCGACGGCATTACCGGTCCATTGCAGGGCTGGGACTGTGGCTTTGGTTTCGGATGTGGATGTTAGTGGTGGCACGGAGGTAATTGCAGAAGCGGATACTATCTTCTGCATCTTTCGGATGAAGGATAACGCCTTGCGGATATACACAGTGACGACATTCTCCTCCGATACCGACAAGTTCTGTGGATGGTGCTGTAATTCGATTTCGGCAAAAGCCAACGCCACAATAATATGCTTGGCATCATTGCCGCCGTAGCACAGGTTTATTACTTCCTGCACGAATCCGCCGTATGCCGTTTCCGTGCTACCGTTGTCTTTTCCGTTTATCATGGCGAAAAACTGTGTTTCCGCCAGTATGAGATGGTTCATTATCTTTTCTGTTTTGAGGGTTTACACTTGTTTATCAGTGTGCGCACACTGATATATGGTGCAAATCATAGCCCTAAACACGAGAAAAGATTGTGAGAAAATTGTACTACATTGTTTTTCAGAAAGATAAAATTCAAAAATAATTTTATCCTTGATTGCATCCCTTGTGAAATGTGTTCAGATTCTGAACATGTGTTCACTTTCTGAGCACGGAAATCCCGCCAAGATGTTCATAATCTGAACATTTTATGCCCGTGGCTCTTTATGATAGGTAAGCCGGATTACTCCGTCCCTATAAGTTTTGTTCTCCATAAGCCGCCAGTCATTCATAGGTAGTGCTGACTTGAAAAAATGCGCTCCGTTTCCGTCGATGGTTGGAACAACGTATAGTATGATTTCATCTATCACGTTCATCCGTAACAGTCCGTTGGCATATTCGGTATTCCCGGCAGTTACTTCCAACAAATGGCAAATGCTTCCACCTTCCTCCCTCCATTCTTGAAGCACGGATACCGAATAGTCGGATGTCAGCTTATACAGGGCATTGGCACGTATTTCATCCATACCGTAATCTTCGGTTTGAAGCAACCGCTTCCGGGGATGCAGTTTCATCGGACAGCCATCTATTGAGATAACGGCAAGTAATTGTATTTTCGCCATAACGTATTTTCTTTCCTTTTTGGCGAGGCAAAAAAGTAGCGTGCAATTCACACTACTTTCAAGCGATGGCTCTGGTAAAGCCTTTACGGAGAGTACGTGAATGCACGCTATGCGTAAGCATAGCATAAGCATCACGCAATCGTCTCCGTAGTTTCAATTTACCAGATTTTCGCTCGAAACGCCTTGCGGTCTTATGTCTATATCATCGGCGAAAAGTTACCCGATCGCCTGCTATTTTCTGAAATACAATTGCAAAGTTAATCAATTATTGCCATTTACAGCCATACTCCGGTCAGTTTTCTTCATTCAATCCATACTCTACCAATTTATTATACAGCGTTGTCCTGCCGATACCCAGTATCTTTGCAGCCATTTTCTTGTTACCGGCTGCTTGTTTCAAAGCACGCAGGATACGTCCTCTTTCTTCATCCCCGCTCTTCAATGTAAAACAAGCGGAAGTAGCGGACGGTTCATTGTCAAGTTCCAAATCGGCTTCGGTTATCATATCGCCTTCTGATTGCAGGACTGCCGTCTGTATCTTCTGTTTCAACTCGCGCACGTTGCCCGGCCACGCATGGGCGAGCAGGGCATTACGGGCAGATGCGGCAAACCCTTTTACTTCACGTTCCAACTCACGGTTTGCCATTTCACGGAAGAACTCGGCCAATGGCATGATGTCTTCCGGGCAGTCGCGCAAGGGCGGCATGGTTATCACATACTCCTGCAAGCGATAGAGCAAATCCTGCCGGAACCGCTTTTCCGTTACGGCTTTCTGCAAATCCTCGTTGGTTGCAGCCACTATCCTCACGTTGGCTGTTTTGTCCTCCTTTGCACCGACGGGACGGTAACGGCGTTCCTGTATGGCGCGGAGCAGCATCTGTTGCATCTCCATTGTTAGGTTGCCCACTTCGTCAAGGAACAGCGTGCCGCCATCCGCTTCCAGAAAATACCCCGTCTTGTTTGCTTCGGCACCAGTAAACGCACCCTTGACGTGTCCGAAGAAGGCGGATTGTATCAATGACGGGGACAAGGCTCCGCAGTCCACTGCCACAAAAGGTTTATCGGCAAGTTTGCTTTGTTGGTGTATATGTTGTGCGATATGTTCCTTGCCCGTACCGTTCTCGCCCAGTATCAGCACGCTCATCCGGGTGGTGGCTACAAGGCGCACACGTTTCTTGATTTTCTGATAGGCTTCGCCCTGCCGGACGAATATCGGAATGTTCCATTGTAGTCGCTTTTCATGTTCTTTTTGCAGGGTGCGGATAAGCGGTATCAGTTTATCCTCCAACAACTGTTTCTGTATGTAATCCTTTGAGCCGAGCTTCATACTTTCCACTGCCGTATGCACCTCCCCGTAATTGGTCATAACGATAAACACCTGCTGTTTGTCGTTGGCACGCATCCACCGTAACAACTCTATGCTTTCACCGTCGGGGAGGCGTAGGTCGGCAACGACAATATCATCCACCTCTGACTTTGCCAATAGTTTCTTGGCAGTGGCAAGATTATATGCCGACATAGTATCGAAGCTGTCTTTCTTCAGCAGGTTGCAGACATAATCGTTATAGACGGGGTTGTCCTCAATCACAAATACTTTCATCCGACAACCTCCTTTCCTTTTGCGCAAGTTCTATGATAACTGTTCCCATACGAAGCATGGCATCCACGCATTTCCGCAATTCCATTTCGGAACATTCAGATTCTTGATGCAGCAGTTCATACAGGTTCCACAAGGGTTTGTCAGCACGGATAACAGCCCATGAACTTCGCTGACGGTGCATCCATTCGTCCAACGCCTTGCGGTCATTCCTCTCCATGATTTCCCGGACAGCCTGCATATCCTTTTCTGTTTCGGTTATCAAACGGTCGAGCATCGCCCGTTTGTCACCATATGCAAGCAGAGAGGACAAGTCGGGAAGTTCATCCTTGTCCGTACTTGTCAAAAGGCATTTGTCTGATACAGCAACCAGTTCGGAAATGGAAAATGGCTTGAACAGGCAGGCGGTAAATCCATTTTCCAACAGCTCCTCTTCGCTGCAACTGCCGGAGGCGGTCGCCACGACAATGGGAATCTCTTTCGAGTTGCTGACACTTGACGAGCGTAACAACTCCAACACCTCATAGCCGTTAATCTCCGGCATTTTCATATCGGTTATCATGAGGTCGTATGTGTGCTGCCGCATGGCTTCCATTGCATCGCCAATAGTGGTGAACGTGTCGCAATGCACACCTATACCAGCATACATTTCCTTTGTCATGGATAATACCATCGGATTGTCGTCCAATACGATGACAGAATAAGGTCTTTCTATATGAGCCAGACTTTCTGCGGCTGTCTGTTCTTCAATACCAATATCGGCAGTGTTCATTGGCAACTCCACAGTAAAACGACTGCCTTCTCCTTTTTCGCTTTCCAAGCGTATAGTGCCGCCAAGCATCCCGACTATCTGTTTCACAATGCTTAACCCCAATCCGAAACCGTCTTGCGTGGCGGCGTTGGAAAGCCGCTCGAACGCTCCGAACACTCGCTGTTGTTCTTCCGCACTCATGCCGGTTCCGGTGTCCTCTACTACAAGGGTCAGCCTATTGCCGTCATAGCTTATGACAAGTGAAACGCTTCCGGCATTCGTGAACTTGACGGCATTGCCCAGCAGGTTGTCGCATATCTGTATGATGCGCTCCTTGTCGCCATTCAGGATAATACCCTCCGGGCACTCGATGGTAAGTTTAAGATCTTTTGCTTCTGCTTGTTGCGTAAACTCCGTTTGCAACAGCTCCGCGATGTTTTCCAAACGAAACGGACGGACATTCGCCTGTTCCTTGCCGCTGTCCAAGCGGAAGAAGTCAAGCAGGGAGTTGAGCATGTCGGTCATTCTCTTGGAGGCTTGCAGGATATTGTCCGCATAACCGCTTATCTTTTCTTCTTCGTTGTCCTGCATCAGTTCCGCATATCCATGTATGGCAGTCAGTGGTGTGCGTAGCTCGTGGGTGATGGTGTGCATCGCTTTCTTGCGTGAGGCTATCAACGATTCGTTTTGTTTTACTGACTTTTGCAGTTGCCCGATTAAATCTGTTGTCTTACGTTTGTACTGCTTGATGCGGGTGGCATAGCGGTGAATGATGATGTATGAAATAATGAGCAACAGCAGCATGACACCCGTTATGATACCTACCTGCAAGAACGACTTTTCACGCATAGCGGATATTTCCGCCTCACGTTCCTGCAAGTCAGCCTGCACCTTGTGGTCCATCTGCTGGATAAGGGTTTGCAGTTGGCGGTTCAGTTCCGCATTGCGGCTGGCAAGGCTGTCGGCATATTCCGACAGACGATGGCTTTGGGCACGTTGTTGCGCTATCATATCACGGTTCAGTGTGTAGAGCATCGTGGTGGTGGTCGTCGGAGGTGCTTCCTGTTTCTTGCCGAACAACCCGAGAAAACCTTTCCTCCTCTGTTTCTTCGGCTCTTCCTGCCTGCTCGTTTGCACTATCACCGGCACCTGCTTGGCTATCCGGCGGTTGATGTCCGCCTGTTGTTCCAGAGCCTCCATGATGGCGCACAGCCGCTTTTCCTTGTCCTCCAGCAAGTGGCGCACGCTGTCTATGCGCACCGATTCGTAATGGCTCTTGAAGCGGCAAAGCATACTATCCACCGTCATCCGTTGCCGCCGGTATGCCGCCACATCCTTATCGTCCCATTCCAGCACCGACTCGCCCAAAAGAGACAACTCCACCACACCCACATACGCATCGTGTGTTTCCTTGCGGAAGCGGTTGATTTCACGGTTCTCCCGTTCCAGCAACTCCAAGTCGCGCCATTCTCCGAGCCACGTGCAGATGATGCCGCCCACCAGCAGGACTATCAACAGATAGCCTGCGGCAAGCAGCTTGCGGAAATGCTTGGTAGTGGTAACGAATTGTTCGCTCATTTGCTGTTTGTGTAAATACCGTTATTTAAAATACGCATATAGGTCGTGGAACTTCGCAGGTTCATGGATGAGAATGGCGGCCATGCTGCCTATGACCGCCACCAGAATTATATATCCGAATAGAATTCTACTCCTCAATGAAACAACCATTCTTCCCTTATTTACAATTGTTATAATTATTAAGGCATCTGACCACCGGCGATAGATGGAATTTCTGTTAGTATGGGATTTCTCGGGATTGAGTTAAAAATTCTTTGGCCACGTATGGCTTGACTTGGAGGAGCGTTTTCATTTACATCAAGCCGATAACATCTATCGTTAAATGTTATAATTCCCCAAATACCAATTGTTCCTGGGATTCTCGCCAATCCTTCAGTAGGTTTAAAAAGAACAACATTATCTATTATTCGATTTTTAACCGCCCGATTCCATGATGTTTTAATACTATTGTTAGGCGTTGGAATATGAGCAACATACCTAATGCCATTGTGCCTAAAACTGGCCATATAACACCCCGAAAAACCTGAACTTAAAGTATCTATGCCATTTGAAGCAACGACTGCTATTCTATCCGCAATATATATGACACAGGCATAGTCTAATCTAAGAAAACGATAGTTACGGGTATATCCTTTTATTTGAAATGTCAAATTACTTTGCGTGACAATCGGAGGGGTCAAACCTACATTATAAATATTTTGATAATGAAACCGTGCAATATTTGTCATTACTGCTTGACTGTTTGGCAATCTTAATGCTTGAATCAAATTCATATATTTACTTACTGTTACTTTCGTTTGTTATAGGCTCGATACATGATGCCATTATATCCATCAGTTTAGACAGACCTTCGGTCTGCGGCTGCTGACTGGCTGTCACATGTATCTGGTATTTTGCCGTTTGGTTGGTCATGCGGGTGTTCTCGCGGGCGGTCGTGACTTTGCCGCTGATTTCCGCATTTATAAACCAATGTTTTGCAGAAGCTTTTGCCTCTACTTCTGCGTTGGTAGTGCTTTTTACGTTTGATGTATCGGTAACCTCCATCTGGAAATCGACATCCACGCGATCTATGAGCAGGGAAGGAATAGGCACCAATCCTATAAACGGAGCCTTGACACTTTGTGACATTGTTGTCATTTTTCCATCCTGCTGTATCGGTCTTTCGACATCGAATTCCAATATACGCGCTTTATTGCCGCTTTTACCATCAAATGCAATTTGCTGGTAGAAATTCCATGCTGTCGCTGCCAATTCCTGTTGTGCTTCGGCTGCTGCAATAAGTGGAGCTGCAATAAGTTCCCGCATGGGAAGCCCCTTGAATTTGTCAGTCACGTTTGAATCTGCTTTAAGAACTGGAGAAGTTTCTCTGTTTTGAGTCTCTTCCAATGCAGCGGAGATAATTTCTTTCGCCTGTCCGCTTACATTTTCATTCAAGTTTTCCGCATTTTCTTGTTGCCCTTGGTTCTTTATTTCTTCTGCCATAACATTTGAATTTTAAAATTGTTAGATATTTTTTACAAAATCGTCAATAATTCGGGAAATGCTCTCCGGAGTCTCCTGAACCTTAAAATTGACGCAAACCTCCATGACATCATCCGCATCCGGTTTTATGTTGCTCATCTGCATCTGGAGATTGGCTCTTTGTGGGCTGGATAACAATAAGTTGTTTTCTGGAATCTGTGATTCCACGCTTCCGACCTTCGCCTTGAACTTTATCTGCACATTATCCATCGCAAGATAATGATGGGATATCAAAGCTATAAGTGGAATATCAATAGTCTTGTCTCCAACCATGATTTTTTTCGATTGGAACGTATTTGCGTTATTTGCATTTGTTCCTTCAAAAAGTCTGGTCAGATTTTGTATCTGATGATTCTGCAATGTATCTTGTGCACAGTTTACGGCGTATTGCAAACCATTCATAATATCAGAGAATGAATTGGTTTGAACACTGTCCGGCTCATCGTCATTATTTTTCTTGTCTCTGTGAAAAAGTCCCATGTTTTTAATTTAATTACTTGATTTGTTGCCTTTAATGAGCACCAATCTTGACAATGTCCGGCTTACAGCTTCCATATTTACACTGGAGTCTATATTATTATTAACAATGCCTTGATGCCAAAACCTATATGGTGGATTCTCCGTGTGTTCCAGCACGTCCTCCTTTTTTTATTGGGGTTATACTTCGGTTAATGTTCGTTGCGGGCGGAACATTTCCGCCCGCAACGGCTTACTGCTTCCTCAAGGTAGGCAATGCTCCTTTAAGTTCGTAACGCCACTCTGAGCCTGCGGTCTGCAAGGCGGTGTTCATGGCATCAACGGCTTTCTGCCAGGTAACGCCAGTGCCGTCCACCTTCGTGGCTTCGGTGCTTTTCTTATTGTAGCCGATACCTTGTTCATGATTGTTCTTCCAATAGCAGGCGGTCACGGTGGTGTAGTTATTTCCCAAAAAGCCGCCGATATGTACATAGCCAGTGCTACTACCCGTACTGGTTACGTTGCCCGTGGCATAGCAGGCAAGGAGGCTGCTTCCTGCGTTCATTCCCACCAGACCGCCGCCAGCGATATTCTTTTTGGGGGCTATTTCTATGGTCACGTTGCCCGTGGCATAGCAAGCGGTCAGGGTGGCACTCGAATTCGTCTGACCTGCCACGCCGCCGACATCGACCATTCCCTTCACTGTGGCAGAGGAACTGCATCCGGTGATGGAACCGCCTATTTGAACACCCACCACACCGCCGACATACACCGTGCCACTGACGCTGCCCGACACCGAGCAGTTTTCAATGGTGCCCCAGCTAGATCCTACCACGCCGCCAATACTGCCGCCATATATTTGATTGCATGTTATCTGTACGCCCTCCATCACCACGTTCTTCACCGTACCAGCTCTATTGAGCCAGCCGAACAGACCCGCATATTCGTCATTTGTCGTAAAGGTCAGCCCCGTAATGGTATGGCCGCCACCGTCGAAGGTGCCTTTGTATGAGTTGTCGTAGTCTGTGCCTATCGGTGTCCAGTCTTTGCCTGTGAGGTCAATGTCTGTGTCGAGGGTAATGTTAATGTCGCTCTTACCTCCGTTCACTAATTCGGCTATATTCATCAGGCCATCGGCGGAGGTCACGGTGTAGCTGCCGTCGCTCTCTATGGTATAGCCCAGGTCTTTTGCCGCAGCGAGGGAGACGGTGTAGGTATATTCACCGCCCGCCTGCCAGTCGGTAGCATTCTTCATCTTATAAACGAAGGTCTTGCCGTTGGTGAAGGTGCAGGTAATGAAGGCCGTGCCAGCTGCCACACTTTGCGGGGCTACGATGGCGGTGTAGGTGTTGCTACCCTTGTCATACGGGACGATTATATCCGGGTTGTCGCCTTCGGTGGAGAGGCCCGTCAGCTGCACGGATGCCAGCCCCTCGGTGTAGTCCGTCAGAACGATGGTCACCCGCGCCGTGCGGTGGGTGAAGCGGAGCGTGGGGCTACCGTAGGTCACCGTCTGTCCGTTGGCTACGATGAGGTCGCTGGTCTCAAAGTCCTTCTGGGCACTTTGGTTGGCTTTTACCTTTACCGCAGGCGGGGTTGTCTCGCCAGCGGTGTAGGGCCACCACGCCGTGACGGTGATGTCGTTGTGGTTGGTCCAGTAGTACGGGTCGGTGGAGGTCAGCGTGGCGCTGGTGGGGTCGGCGGTGGAGGGCGTCACGTTGTACGTCTTCACCATGCCGTCCATCAGAACTGCCACACTTTGCACACCCGTCCAATTGCCGTCCGCTGGGGCACGGGTGGCGGCGATGGCTGTCGCGGCGGGATTCAGCCCCGTGGCGGTGAAGACGATGGGTGTGCCTTCCGCCCCTTCTGGTAGGAAGCCCGCTTCGTCCTGTGTGCAGGCGGCGAGTGAGAGGGCGAGCGCTGCAAGTGCAAAAAATCTTATCCTCATAATATCTGTTATTTTATTACTCTGGTTCTTTCCGTTGCGGGCGTAACTTTTCCGCCCGACGGTTTACTGCTTCCTCAAGGTAGGCAATGCTCCTTTAAGTTCGTAACGCCACTCTGAGCCTGCGTTCTGCAAGGCGGTGTTCATGGCATCAACGGCGTTCTTCCAGGTTACGCTGGTGCCGTCCACCTCTGTGACGTTGGTGCTTCTCCTATTGTAGCCGATACCTTGTTCATGATTGTTCTTCCAATAGCAGGCGGTCACGGTAGTGTAGTTATCTCCCAAAAAGCCGCCGATATGTACATAGCCAGTGCTACTACCTGTACTGGTTACGTTGCCCGTGGCATAGCAGGCAAGAAGGCTGATTCCGTCGTTGAATCCTACCAGACCGCCGCCAGAGATATTCTGTGTGCGGTCTATTTCTATGATCACGTTGCCTGTGGCATAGCAAGCGGTCAAGGTGGCACCAAAACTCGTCTGACCTGCCACGCCGCCGACATTGAGCGTTCCCTTCACTGTGGCAGAGGAACTGCATCCGGTGATGGAACGGTCCCTTTGAGCACCCACCACACCGCCGACGCTCACCGTGCCGCTAATGCTGCCCGACACCGAGCAGTTTTCAATGGTGCCCCAGCTAAATCCTGCCACGCCGCCGGCATAACCCAACCTGTGATTGCATGTTATCTGTATGCCATCCATCACCACATTCTTCACCGTACCGGCGGCATTACCGAAATTACCGAGATAGCCGAACAGACCCGCATATTCGTCATTTGTCGTAACGGTCAGCCCCGTGATGGTATGGCCGCCGCCGTCGAAGGTGCCGGTGTATGAGTTGTCGTAGTCTGTGCCTATCGGCGTCCAGCCTTTGCCTGTGAGGTCAATGTTTTTGTCGAGGGTAATGTTTATGTCGGTCTTACCTCCGTTCACTAATTCGGCTACATTCATCAGGCCGTCAGCGTTATAGACCGTGTAGGTATTGGTGTTGCTGTCGTAGATGTAGCCCAAATCCTCAGCCTCGCCGCTCTCGCCGCCGCCGTCAGCCCAGTCACCGATAGTGCAACCCTCTAACGTCAAGCCGGTGGCGTTCACCTTAACGGTATATTTATAGCGGCTGCCAGCCTCTAATACGACGTCGTTCTGCGGGCGGAAGTAGAAGGTGCCGCCGCCGAGTTCCACCTTGACGAACGGCTTGCCTGCCGCAACGGTCTGCGGGGCAGTCAGTGCCTCGTAGGTGTTGCCGCTTGCGTTGTAGGTCTTGATGGCGGTCGGGTTGCCGTTATCGGCGGACAGGCTCACGAGGCTCACCGTGGCACCGGCGACGCTCGTGAATCCCGTGCCGGGCTTCAGTTCGATAGTCACGCGTGCCGTGCGGTGGGTAAATTCAAGAGTCGGGTTGTTAAATTCCACCTTCCGGTTCTCAGCAGAGATGAAGTCGCTGTTCTGGAAGTCAGCCAATTTACTCTGGTCTTCGGCCACCTTCACGGCAGGCATCTGTGTGATGTTGGCATTGTTGAAGGGCCACCATGCCGATACGGTAATCGGGTCGCGGCTGGTCCAGTAGTGCGGGTCGTTCTCGCGTGAGAGTGTGGCACTCTTGAAATCGGTAGAAGCCGTTACGGTGTATTCCTTTACCGCATCGCCCATCTTGAGTGCCACGGAAGTGACACCCTGCCAGTCGCCGTCCACAGCGGCACGGGTGGAAGGGGCTGCCAGCGGCGTTGCTTCTACGGACAATCCGGTGGCACGGATGACGACGGGGTATTCACCTTCGGGCAGACGGTTATCGCCAGCAAGTTCGTCCTGCGTGCAGGCGGCGAGGGCGAACAGCAGTGCGGTGGCTGCGGGGATAAATAATCTATGTCTCATAATTCTTCATTCTAATCAATTAATTATTAACATCCTACAGGTCAGCACCCACATCTCCACCGTCTATATCGTTCCACTTTGCAATGGTGGCTTCGCTGACTTCAAGGACTTTGTTGCGTACCTTGACGGTATAGGTATAGTTGTTGCCCGCCTGCAGTGCGCCTTCGGGCACGGTGAGTGTGGCATGATATTCCTGACCTTTGTAATTCACAACCAACGGCAGGGATGCAACTGTCTGCGGGAAGAGGATGATCGATGACGTGAGAACGCCGTCTGCCAAATTCATGGCCAATTCTCCGGTCTGTGCCCCGTTGTCTGCGGTGGCAATACCGTCGGCCGTGTTGAACGTACCAATGAGTAACAATCCGGCCAGCGTGTAACGTTCAGGCTTGACCACGCTGAAATTCACGCCGTCGCCCGCCTCGAAGGTAAGGGTTATCTGGCTCATGCGGTGGTGGAAGGAGTTGTCTTCACCGCCTTTGGCGGTTTTGTCGGTGAAGCTTACTACCGGGTTGCTTTTGTCTCCCGTGGCTCCTGAAGCAAAGAGGAAGTCGATGGCAGGCTGGTTCTGCTGCGCCGTGGCATCGGTCGTGGCTGTGAGGATGCCTCCCACCGCGTTGTACGGATAGTAGGCGCGGAAAGTATGGGTCTTTGTATCTTCGATATAGATAACCTTTCCTTCTGCCTCAAATTTCCCGTTTTTCAAGATGAAAGGCACGTTGCCGTACTGGGAATCGTTGCCGATGTCGGTGATGCCGATACGGTCGCCGGCAGTCCAGGTGGTTCCGCTGGCGCGGGTGGCGGGGGCGATGTCGGCGGTAAACTGGGCGGCCACGGGGTCACCGTTCAGGTTCTCGTTGTCGTTGTTGCAGGCTACCAGTGCGAGGGCGAGCATCGCAAGTGCAAAAAATCTTGTCTTCATTATATTCTGTTATTATATTAGTTAAATTCCATTTCAATAATTGCTGCACCTTAGCAAAATCAAAGCAAGCTTTGCTTCTGCGTTCGGTTTGCTAATTATTTACAAATCGGCATTTACATCATCACCTTTCACTTCTTCCCAGCCGTTGATTTCGGCTCCGTCCACTTCCATGCCTTCGGGAGTCTCAACCAGCGTTCCGCCGAGGGTCAGCGATTCGCCCTTTCCGGTGTTGAACCCCTTGAGGGCTTCCGTGATGTCGCTTTTCAGCGTCGTGGGGGTCGGGTTGCCGTCCGCATAGCGGATTTCACCCGTCAGCAGTTGTTCCGTGCCGGTCACACCCAGCAACCGCACCGTGGCTTTCCACTTGCCGGCATCGTCACCTTCGGTTATCTTGGTGAAGGGCAGCACGACGTTTGAAGCGGCTCCGTAGGTATCGGTAGCGAAATCGAGAGTTCTGGCTGCACCCGTCAGATGGGCAACAATCTCCGTGATGCGTCCGGCGGCATCCCCCGTCGGTTTGATGATAAGCGTCAGTTCGCGTACCTGCTGCTTCATTGCGGCGGTCAGCGGATAGTCCTTGTCTTTCTCGATGCTCACCTGTTTCGTATAGGTGAAGAACCATCCCGGGGCATTGTTCACAAAGGCATCCGTTCCTGCCCGGTTTCCCGTGGCTGCGGCAATGGTGGCGGTGGTACCATTTACCATGATTCCTTCAGCAGGGTTCCACACCGCAAGGGTGTAGCTGCCCGGAGCAAACAGATGGTTGGGGGCATGGGTGGCGGAAGTCTCCGTACCCGTATAGTCACCCATGGTAACCGTCCATGTGGTAGGTATGTCGATACCCTCACCGCGTGCCGACCAGTCGGCTGTCACCGCAATCTTCCCATAGTCGGGATGCGGCGTGTCATAAAGCGTGTCCTTCACGCAGGAAGAGAGCAGCACGGCGGCTGCCATTCCTACCATATTTATATATTGTCTTGCTTTCATACTCTATTCCTCCGTATTAGAATAACTTCCATACCAATGTCACACCGGCGTTGATGGGGCCACACCAATTTTTTGTCTCGTTGCCACAGCGCACGCGCACACCATCGATGACTTCATATTTTTCGAAATCGGCATTCAGGTAGCCCAAACCGAGGTTGAAATCAAGATCTAATGCCTTGTTTAGTCGCAGCTTATAGCCGGCGGTGATGCCGCCACCCATCAGGTCGCCCTGCTTGCCTGTTTCGGAAAGCTTGTAGTTGAACTGTCCAGCCTTGAACATCGCGCCCAGATGCCAGGCTTTCTTCTCACCCATATAGTAACGTACTTCCGGAGCCACTTCCCAGAGTGCATAGCGGCGGTCTTTGTCACTCCACGTCCATGAAGTCCACGAGCCGTTTACGGCAATGCCCCACGATGGACAGATGCGCCATTCAAGTCCTAAATCTGGTGTCAAGGTAGCCCAGCGCAGCAGGTTGGCACGCAGGGAGAGATGATAATCAGTTGTGATTTTGGTTTCCGACGGCGTGTCGGCAAGTGTATTTTGTTGAGCGGCTTTCTCGGCTTCTGCCTTTTCAGCGGCAAGTCGGGCTTCTTCCGCCTTGCGCTGCTCTTCGGCAAGCCGTTCCTGCTCGGCACGCTTCTCGGTTTCTAAGCGTTCGGCTTCCGCCTTGCGTCGTGCTTCTGCTTCCGCATCCGTCACGGCTGTTTCCTTTACCGGTACCGTCAGGCGCACGGTGACAAAATCACCCTCTGTCACATGATTGCGGGTAATGAAGTTTTCTTCCTTGATTTTCGCTCGTGTAATCAGTTCTGATTTCACACGGTTGGCACGAATCTTCGCTGTTGCAAGGTTCTTGACTTCACTGCTCTGCGAATTGCAATATCCGTCAACCAATAGCGGCAGTTTGCCGTCAAGAATTGTTGCTTTGTTGTTTTCGATACATTCCAACAGGCGGGCAAGTTCCGTGTCATTGCCATTCCAAGGCACGTAGAACATGTCCTTCTGCGTAACGAACCGGAAGGTGTAGGTCGTGTCTGCTTTCTGCTGCGCAATGACAGGAAAAGTTAGCGTCATCAGCCACAGAAACAGGGTAAGAAAAGTGATTTTTCTGCTCATATAAACTTGAATTCATTATCTTTGTCATCTCCAAAGGTAATAAATGCCATTCAGCGCCCAAAATATTACAAAAACTTTTTTTGCTAAAACACAGCGTTTTATAAAAATTGTCGTTTGAGCACTTTTCACATTGTCGTCTGAGCACTTATTTTGTCAAATCGGCACTTTTTGAGTTGTCGAATTAGCACTTTTGTGGCTGTCGAATTAGCACTTTTTGTAGTATGAGCACTTTTGGAAAATGGGTTTCTGAGAGCTTTTTCATCGGATTTTTACCACGCAAATCACTTCAGATTTGCTTTTTTCCACTTGGCAGGCGTACATCCTTCCTTCTTGGTAAATAATTTGATAAAGTTACTGCGGGAAAGAAAACCGGAAGACTCAGCCAGCTTCTGTATATTGATCTCCGGATGCTCCTTCAGTATGTTTTTCGCATACTCCAACCGGAGACTGGTTATCCATTCGCGGAATGTCATTTTATACGTAGTCTTGATATAAGCGGAAAGATAGGTACGGTTCGTATGAAGTATTTCGGACAGTTCTTTTATGGTAAGTCCCTGCTGGACATAGCCGTCTGTCTTTATCCAGTTGGCCACTTTCTCTATAATTTCTGTATAGGACACTGGAACTTCTTTCTCAGAAACTATTTTAGGTTCTGTTTCTGTATCTGTCAGAAGTTCTTCTTCAGACTGTATATCTTGCTCAAAAGCATTTTCCACCTGTTCATAGAACAGCAGGTAGTTCTGATAGCTGTAGAAAAGATAGCTGTAGAACGGTATTGACGACAAAATCCAGATAAAAACATATTTGTCTGGCAGAAATGTCAGCAATCCGCATCCGACACCGAAGATAACAGCCCAATAAGTGAATATGGAAAGCCATTCGATATATGTACCTATATCATCCGCCTGAGTTTCATTGAAAATCCGAATGGCTCTACGGTATGCAATTATGACTCTGCGAGCTAAAACGACTCCAAAAACGACTAACCATACAGCTAAAGCAAATAAAGAGAATTTTTGCATGATTCCGCTTGGCAACAGGAACAACACAACTCCGGAAAGAGTTGAAAATATAATCCATAAAATGATATGTGTCCACACACGCCGTTTGGTAATGTAAAAACGATCAAGCAACATTATCAATGCCGAACTGAACAGAGAATAGCACAGGAAGTATGTGGACATGTTCATCAATATGGCAGAATCCGCATTTTTGAATCGGATACCAAAGAAGAAATGTACCGAATAATTTGCCGAAAGCAGCAGCATAGCTATACCCATAATCTGTCGGGAGCGGAGATAATTCTTGAAAATTTTCTTTTCAGGAGTCTTTGCAAACAAAAAATAAAAGCCGAAGAATAACATCAACGGCAGTGCGGTATAAAGTGAAAAACTGTATATAGATGGCTCCATTGTTATGCTTATTTGATTTTGATACAAAGTTACGTCTTTTTCTTCACAAATAGACACATAATCTATGATTTAACGTTATAGATTCGGTCATATTAGATTGAAAAATTATTAGAATTAAAGCCAGTGGTGAAAAATTCAACCACTGGCTTTTTCTGTCAAGACTTCGATATTAAAGTTTTACACCTTTGGATTCCGATAAACCGGGTCTCCCTATAATTAAATGACTGCGTACAAAGTCCACGTGCGGGCTTTCCGGCTGTTGTTCCGTCTGTTTTTTCTCGTTGCCTTGCCGGTTCTCTTCTGTGTTTTCCTGAGCCGGAGCCAGCTCAAGCTGTATCTTGCGGTCCAGTGCGGCGAGTTCGGACTTCAGCTGTTTCAGCTCGTCCTCCTTCTTCCACACCTTGCCCGCTATCTCCTGCAACTGCGGAATCTCCTTTTCCAGCACTTCGTTCTTAGACTTGTACTGGTCGATGATGGTCGGAATCCTCTCCAATGCGTTCAGAAAGTTTCGTGCGGCAGCAATCGGGTCTGCCATCGCCAGATGCCCGTTGTTGTAGGTGTACTTGTAGTTACCCTCCACCACGAAGCGGTTGTCAGTGAACTCCAGACTTTCTTTGAGTGTCCTCTCGCTGACCACCTTTATCGGAAAGCCGTAAAGTTCCCCGACAGCCTTGTACAGTCCACCAGTCGTGGCGTTCTTGGCGATTTCCTGCAAACGCTTACCGATGACCTTCTCATCCGTTGAATCCACGCCGTCCACCTTGACAAGATTAAGGCGGCTGCCTTCCTTATCAGTCTGCACAACGGAAAGAAAACGGTTCCAGTCTTCCGTCATGGCTTCGATGAAAGCCGTGTTGTTGCGCAGTTCTCCCGTCTTGGATTCCAGCTTGAACTCCGAATCGCGCTTGCCCTTGTTGAACGACTTGCGTTCCCCTTCGAGCGAGGCGATACGCTTCTCTAATTTCGCCTTATCCAAAAGGTCGGTATTGCCGGAGAGCAACGCCATATACTCCGAGAAGTTCATACCCGATTTTTCGTCCATTGCTCCCTCGTCGATGGTACGTGCGCCCATCGCTCCACTTTTGAGCTGCGATATGAACGTCTGCTTGCAGTGCAGCAGATTGAACTTGTAGCTGTCCAGCGACTTTTCCACCGCGTAGATGATGATATCCACGTTGTTCTCGGCAAAATGCTTGGCAATCTCGTTCCCGGCTCTAACACCCCGTCCGTCACGCTGTTGCAGGTCGGACGGTCGCCACGGTGTATCAAGGTGATGGATGGCGACGCATCTTTTCTGCGCATTCACGCCCGTTCCGAGCATACTTGTGGAGCCGAACAGCACTCGCACTGTCCCTGCGTTCATGGCATCTATCACCGCCTTACGAGCCTTATCCGTCTTACACTCCTGAATGAAGCGCACCTCACTTGCCGGTATGCCGTAATCCTCCACCAACTTGCGTTTTATCTCGCTGTACACGTTCCATCCTTCCCCCGGCTGGTATGTCCCCAAGTCGGAGAACACGAACTGCGTACCCTTGTGCGTCTCGTACTTGTGGTAATACTCTGCAATCATCTTGGCACAATGGCTTGCCTTGTTGTCGGGATGGTCCTCGTAGTTCGGGTCTATCATGCGCATATCAAGAGCCATCTTTCTCGCGTAGTCGGTGGCGATGAGCATCTTCGCCTTTTCCTCCGTTTCCGACAGGGGTAACCTGCCAAGCAGAGTGGCATCGCCGGTTTTGGCAAACTGCATCAGCTTCTGTATGAAGTCCTCCTGCTCCGGTGTGGGCGGTATGTGGTGCAGTATCTCATTCTTGTTTGGTCTGTCCACACCTACATCCTCCGCCGTGCGGTAGTCGGTAATCTCGTTGTAGAAGGCGGCAAGCTCCGGCACCTTGATGAAATAGCGAAAACGCTCCTTCTGAACGATATTGTTCGTTACGTTGAACTCAAAATCGGTCGTCTTTTTGGCGAAGATGGCAGCCCAAGCATCGAAACAGCGGATGTCCTGCCGTTCCAGTTCGTTGGGGCGCAGGTATTTGAAGAGCAGGTACAGTTCCGTCAGACTGTTGGAAATGGTCGTGCCCGAAAGGAACGTAGCCCTCAAGTCCTTGCCCGTGCGTTCCTGTATGGTACGGATGGCAAAGAGCATATTCAGGGCCTTCTGGCTTCCTTCCGAGTTTCCCAATCCCGCCACACGGTCATGACGGGTGTTGAAAGTCAAGTTCTTGAACTGGTGACTCTCGTCAATGAAGATGTGGTCGATGCCCATCTGCTTGAAGTCCACCACATCATCCGTGCGGGACTTGATGGCGTGTTCCACCTTCTCCAGCTTCGCCACAAGGTTGTGCTTGCGCTTCTCCAGCCCTTTCAGCATCGCCCGCGACACGTTCTTGCCCTGCTGTCGCAAGACTTCGAGATTTTCCTCCACCGTGTCAAGCTCCGCCTGCAGGATGCGCTGCTGCAACTCCGGCGACTGCGGTATCTTCCCGAACTGGTCGTGCGACATGATGACGCAATCATAGTCGTTGTTCTTGATGTTGTTGAAGAAACGCACACGGTTGGCGGTCGAAAAGTCCTTTTCAGAAGCGTAGAGGATGCGGGCGTTAGGATAGGCCGCCTGATAGGTGGCGGCAATCTCCGCCACATTCGCTTTCAGCCCGATAATCATCGGCTTGTGCGCCAAGTTCAGACGCTTCATCTCATGTGCCGCTATGCACATTATCAGCGTCTTGCCGGTTCCCACCTCGTGGTCGCAGATCCCGCCGCCGTTCTGTTTCAGCATCCAGACGCAATCCTTCTGCGACGGGTAAACGCTCTTGATTCCCCGGCTTGCCAGCCCTTTCAGGTTGAGGTCGGGAAAAGTCTGGTGCGAGCCGTCATACTTCGGGCGCACGAAACAGTTGAACTTGCGGTTATACATCGTCGTGAGCCGTTCCTTGAACTGCGGCGACTGTTCTTCCAACCATTCGGAGAACCCGTTACGGATTTCGTCTATCTTCGCGTTGGCGAGCTGTATGCCCTCGCTGTCGCGTACCTTGATGTCGTTGCCGTTCTCGTCCTTGCCGATACTTTTCATCATGTCGGGGCAGGTGTTGTGCAGAGCGTGCTTCAACAGGTGCATACCGTCATAGTTCCGGTAATAGCCCTTTACTAAAAACTCGTCCGTGATCTTCATGGTGCGGTAGCCGCACGCCACGGAAAACTCGTCCATGCTTGCGGAGTAGGCTATTTTCACGTCCGTGTCGAAAAGGTGGCTCATGTAGGCGGCATACACACCCGTGGGAATCCAGCGTTCCCCGAAATTGAAGTCGAGGTCTTCAAAGGCGATGCGCTGCGGTTCGGCCTCCTTCAATGCCTCCCACGCCTGTTTCACCTCCGGCATCCGCTCACTTTCGGGATTGTCCTCCATCCAGCCCTCTATGCGTTCCGCCTTCTCTATCACGTTCCCCGCGATGAAGCGGTCTTTGATTTCGTAACCGGTTACGAGCGGGTTGTAGAAGATGCGCCCCTTGAGGGCACCAAGCAGTTCCTCTTCCGTGGTGTCGGTTATCTCCCGCATATAGCCGAGATTGACCGTGCCGAACTTGTTGAGCGATGCGGACAAGGCTTCTTCGGGAGAGCCTGCATTGACACGGCTCTCCACCGAGAAGGAAACGGGACGGTCGAAGATGTCCGCCTTGACAAACTTGCCGTCCTCCGCACGTTCCAGCGAAAGGATGTCGCGCCCTCCGGCATCCATCATCACCAGTTTCACGTTCTGTCTGGCGTTGAGGTTACCGTAACGCATGACAAACTCATCGTAGTAGGTGTTGAGATACCCGCGCTGCGGTTTGTGTTCCGTATGGTTCTCCGTCTCGTGGCTATACAGACGTTCGTAAGCGTCACGGAGCGATATATACAGCATCGCTTTCTCTTTTTGATAGCCACGGAGGTCGAGCGGTTGGAAGGTCGCACCGTAAGGCGTGAGGTCTTTCAGGTAACCGAGATTGCGTGAAGCATCCAGCACCATCGAGCCGTCACGGTGGTGTGGCTCCAGCAGGCCGTTGAACGGACGGGGAGAAAGGTCCATGACTTCCTCCTTCGGCTTTTCCGTTTCAAGTTCCGGGAACAGGGAAGTGGCAACCGTTTCGGAAGTAGGCACAACTTCTGCCAGTGTTTCAGGTTGCTTTATTTCTTCCGTTTGTTCCGGCTTTTTATCCATATTGTCCGAAGAAGGCGCAAAAGCAGGGTTCAACGTGTCTTTGATACCCATCTTTTTCAGTTGTTCCTGCCTGTGCCGTTCTGCCTCAAGCCGTAGGGCCTTGCGCCGTTCCGCTGTCAGGCTCATCATTGTCTCATAGAAGCCGTTGATGGGAGGATTGGTTTCCCAATCCAGAGTGGCGTAAATGTCGTCCGGGTCGTTTGGCTTTTCGGCATTTTCCGGCTTTTCTTCCTTATTACCGTTTACCGGCTTGGCGGCTTCAACGGGTGGAGTAACTTTGACTTGCGGTTTAGGCGTGGACGGCATAGGCTTCGGCTTGCTTTCCTTTTTCGCTGCCTTTTTCTTTTTTACCGGTTCCTCTATGGGCATACCCCAAAGGTCGAGCAGGGTAAGCTGCACGGCTGACGAATGATTGGGTTGGCGCGGCTCAATCTCCGGCTTTTCCTCTATGGGCTGTGCCTGCGGCTTCTCCACTCCCTTGACAGGCTCAATTACAGAAACGGGGGCTATTACAGAAGGTGATACCTTTTCTGTTTTCGGAGCAGGTTGCACTTCCGCAGCCGTGCTTTCCTCCTTTGTCGGATGCAGCCTGTGTCTCTCATACAGTTTCCTGTCAAGTTGTTGCAGTTCTATTTTCAGATGCTCCCGCAAGTCTTCCGCCAGTTGTGCGATGTCCCCACAGTGCAGGAGTTTATAGGCTGGTTTCCCGTACGGGTCGGTACTTCTGATCAAATCCGTGTGTGAAAGCGAGCCGATGCTCCATACATACCCATTTACGGAAGTGCCGATAGGGGTCTGTTCGGTCTGCACGAAGAGTTTTTCGTTGTAATACAGTTCACCGTTCTTTCCGCTGTTCTTTTGCAGGATAATCAGGTCGCTGCCCACCTCCGTTCCCGCGTTATCCGTAAAGAGGTTGTTCGGCAGGCGGGCTACGCCCACCAGATTGGCATGGTTCATCATATACTCGCGTATGGGCGCGTTGGTCGGGGCATCCAGTACCCCCTGCGAGGTGATGAACGCCACGATTCCGCCTTCACGCACCGCGTCAAGGCTTTTCAGGAAAAAGTAATTGTGTATCGTCCGTGCCGCCGAGAGCCTTGCAGGATCCTTGCTGCCCGAAAAATCCGGGTCGAACACCGCCACATCGCCAAACGGTATATTGGAGACAGCCAAATCAAAATGGTTCATGAACGGCTTTTCTATCTTCTCGAAGCCCTGTACCCTTACTTTCTGTCCGGGATGCAGGTGCTTCAGTATCTTGCCCGTCATCAGGTCTTTCTCAAAAGCCATGATGTCCGCGTCCGGTCTGTTCTCCAGCACGGCGTCCACGAATGCACCGACACCTGCCGACGGCTCCAGCACCCGGTCGGGACGGATGCCGTGTTCATGCAGCACGTCCGCGATGGTCCCGGTTATCTCCGGCGGGGTATAGAAGGCGGTCAGCACGGACTGCTTCATGGCATCCATATTCAGTTTGTACTCCGTCTCGTCTTTTGTGTTCTCTCGCAGCAACCTGTGCAGTTCCACGGTAGGGGCAAACAGTTCGAGGTCGGACTTCGCCCAGTGGACGGCATCCGTCAGTTCCCTTGCAGGGTTGAGTATGTTCTTCAGTCCCCCGAAACCGCAATAACGTTCTAACAAGAGCCGTTCGCGTGCGGTGGGTGTGCGCTGTTCCCTGTCAAGGAGGAATGCCGTCCGTATCGCCTCGATGTTGTCCCGCAGCCTCTGTTTGCGGTTAAACGCCATACTCTTCGATATAGAGGATGACGGCTCCCGTCAGCTCCGTGTAGAGCAGGTCATATTCGGGCGACAGGGCGAAATTGTCGTCCGAGAGGTCATAGATGGAGAATACGTTTCCGACAAGCGGTAGCAGCTTCTGGGTAAAGGCTTCACATTTTTCTCCCGGTACTTCACCCGCAAATTCGTTCTCCACGACTTCGCGCAGGATGGCGTGCTTGGAGTAGCGAAGGCCCTCCGTCAGCACCTTCATCGCCAGTTCCTGCGCCCCGTCGGCAGGATAGCCTTCGAGCCTTGCCTGTTCATACGCTTCGGCGGCACGGTCGGTTCTTTCTCGGATGAAGGCTTCATCGGCTGCCTGTTCGAACTTGTTCGTGGTGAGGTAGTCCAGCAGGTACAGACCGTAATAGGAAAAGTCGGTCCGACCCTCGTTTTTCTTCTTGTTGTTCATTTCTTTGGAATTTAGTGGATTGATAATGATGATAGGGATAATCGTTGGAAAACGAGAAGAAAAAGGCACCCGGTATCCCTCCGAGTGCCACCACTAAATCCAAAGTATGAGTGTAATCCGGTATCGAAGAACAATTCATTACTCTGAACCAGTGGCAAAGTTAAACATTTATTTTCTTCTTTTCGCAGAGGTCGCTTTACTTTTCCTTTCTGGGAACACGAAAACCGTGTTATAGTCCCCGTCAAAGGCGACTACGGCATCAAAACTCTTGCCCTGCTTGCTCTTGAATCCTTTGAGCAGTTTCGTGTGTCCGTCGGTGAGCAGGTTTTTGATTTCATCATCAGAGAGGGTGCGGTTTGCTTTCAGGCGGAACACGGGCAGACCGCACTCCGCGTTGTCGCAGCGGACGACCTTGCCGTAAAACTGCATCGTCCCCGCTCCGCACTTGGGACACTTGCAGCCGGAATCCCTGCGGGCGAACAGCTTGTCGCACGACAGCAGTTCGGAGGTAATTTCCCGTGTATATGCCTCAATCTTCCTGCGGAAGTCATCGGCGGGCAGTTCCCCACGCTCGATGCGTGCCAATTCCTTTTCCCATTCGCCCGTCATGGCGACATCGGCAATACGCATCGCCTTCACGACCGAGTAGAGGGCAAGCCCTTTTTCGGTGGGGACAAGCGACTTCTTGCAGCGTTCCATATAGCCGCGCTTGAAAAGCGTTTCGATGATGGACGCACGGGTGGCGGGCGTGCCGATGCCGCAATCCTTCATAGCCTGCCGCAATGCGTCGTCCTCTATCTCCTTGCCAGCCGTTTCCATCGCGGACAGCAGGGTGGCTTCGGTATGCAGCGGCTTGGGTTTGGTCTTTCCCTCCGTGATGGAGGCGGCTTTCAGTGCCAGCGTGTCGCCTTCCTGCCAACAGGGAATGGCGGCGGTTTCCTCTTGGCTGTTGTTCTCTTCTCCATTCTCCTTGCCATAGACGGCACGCCATCCGGCTTGCCTGATGATGCTGCCTTTTGCCACGAACTCCACTCCGGCACACTCTGCCGTGACGGTGGCAGTGTCCTTGACGCATTTTTCGGAGAAAGCCTCAAGCATGCGCCCGGCTATCATGTGATAGACGGTGCTGTCCTCTTTGGAGAGGAACAGCGGCTTCTCGCCCGTGACGAGCAGGGCATGGTGGTCTGTCACCTTGCCGCCGTCCAGGCTGCGGCGTGTCGGCACGGCTTTCGGCTGCAACTTGCCCTTCCATTCGGGCAGGCTGCCGATGAAGGCAAGCAGCTTGGGGATTTCCGCGAACACGTCTTCGGGAATGTAGCGGCTTCCGGTTCGCGGATAGGTGATGAGCTTCTTCTCGTAGAGCTTCTGCGCGATTTCAAGCGTCTGTTCCGCCGTGAAGCCATGCTTGGCGTTGGCTTCCTTCTGGAGCGTGGTCAGGTCGTACAGGAGCGGTGTTTCCTCCGTCTTCTCCTTGCGTTCGGCTTTCGTGACGGTGGCTGTGCCTGCCGACTTCACCTTATTATACAGTTCCGTCGCGGACTCTTTCTCTTTCCATTTTTCGGAAGAGGAAAACTTCACCGTTCCTTCATCGCAGCCGTCCGTTGCGATATGGAGCTGCCAGAAGGCTTCGGGGGTAAAGCGGCGGTTCTCCCAATAGCGTGCGCACACCATCGCCAACGTGGGTGTCTGCACCCGCCCGACGGAGTAAGTGCCGTGTCCGGCGGCGATGGAAAGTGCCTGCGTGCCGTTGATGCCCACGAGCCAGTCTGATTCGCTCCGTGCTTTGGCGGCAAGATAGAGGTTGTCGTATTTGTCGCCCGCTTCGAGGTTGCGCAGTCCCTCGCGGATAGCCTTGTCGGTAAGCGAGCTTATCCAGAGGCGGACGAACGGGGTGGTGCATCCGGTATAATGATAGAGGTAGCGGAAGATAAGCTCACCCTCGCGTCCGGCATCGGTCGCCACGATGATCTGTTCGCTTTCCTTGAATAGCCGGGCGACGGTTTTGATCTGCGCCACCACGCTGCTGTCAGGCTTGTAGCCCTTCTCCGTCTTTACCTGACGGGAGACGAGCGTGAAGGTGTCGGGTATGACGGGCAGGTTGTCACGGACAAAGCCGCGTATGCCGTAACCGTCGGGCATGGCAAGCTGCACGAGGTGTCCGAACGCCCATGTCACGGCGTAGCTGCCTCCCTCGAAATATCCTTCCTCTCTCTTTGTCGCGCCCACGATACGGGCGA
>NZ_QVLZ01000061.1:0-36070 GCF_003435205.1 Bacteroides sp. AF32-8BH
CAGAACTGTAAAATATAAAAGAGGTTGTGCCAACGTTTTGACACAACCTCTTCATCCCATTCAATCCGGTGCATGTGCACCTTTGATATATGATTAATCTCGACTCGTCTCTCACTGATTCGCATAAGTTTTCAAATATTTTCTGCAAAGGTACAGCTCGCCGGCAAGACGGACAATACCTAAAAATAATGAAATTTGCTATTCATGTTTCAGCCATGCACTTGGCAATACTTCTTTTTCACCTTTTTCATTCACCAGTTCCATCTGCAATACGCCTCCGTTACAATCGAAGTAACGTACCTCTATCGGATGAAGCCCAGCTTTCAAAGCCTTCTGCACAATAATCTCTACTGGCGAATGTGCTCCATCATTATCTCCCAACAATTCACCGTCAAGCATTAATGTGCTACCGTCGTCCGAGAGAAGGGCAAATGTATAGATACCATCGGCAGGAACTTCCAGATAGCCGGTCAATACCAGACCGATATTTCCTTTCACCTCTTCGGGAATGGATACCGATTCCACCACATACTCCCCTTTGACAGGAGCTGCATCAATATCCGCACAAAGATTACCACGGAAATCGTGCCATACTGCTTTCAAGCCGGGCTGCAAAGCAGCCGGAGCAGTCACCGCCTCCGCATAAGGAGCCTTTACATACTTGGTACGCACCACATCCGAAGGAGAACCATCCGGACGAAAAGTGCGGAAAGCGAAATCCGTAGTCTTCCCAACTTCCAAAGCACCGTTATAAAGAGCTGATTCTTTGGTAGGCATACTGCCGTCTGTCGTATACCATATTTCAGTACCGGGTAACGGGCAGGTCAATTCCACAGTTGTTTCATCAATAAATGCATTCACTTTATAGAATCCCTGCAAGTCAGGCACTCTATAATTTACCCTCATCACATCCATCCGCTTAAATTGCGGAACAAGCTGACGATAAAATTCTTCGAGACCCGGTTTAGCTGTCGGCTCCGCCCAAGCTATTTCACTCAACGCTATCATACGGGGAACAATCAAATATTCAATGCGCTTCATTGTCGGAATCCATTCAGCCCAGAGATTCGCCTGCACACCCCAGATATATTTCTTCTGTTCCGGCGATAACCGCTCGTCTGCACACGGATCATACGCAAGTATTTTCTTTACTGAATTCTGATCCTGCGCATAATCGAAATAGAAATATTCATTCGGACAAGCAATCACTTTCTGCTTTTGTGCAGTTGCCGTAGGCAATGCATCTTTCGCCCAACTTCTCCACCAGGTAATGGCAGCATCGGAAGATAATCCGTCGGATACCACTTCATCCCAGCCTATGAGTTTCTTTCCGTTGGCAAGGAAGAATTTCTCCATGTCACGTACAAACCATGCCTGAAGTTCTTCTACCGAACCCAGTTTCTCCGTACGAATCCGTTTCTGACAAAGAGGACATTTCTTCCAGTTGGCTTTTTCCACTTCATCACCACCCATGTGCACATATTCATAAGGGAAAAGTTCAAAAACTTCTTTGAACACATTCTGGCAGAACTCCAGCGTTGTATCTTTGCCCGGACAGATAGGAGAAGAGAAAGTTTCCCCCCACCCGATTAATCCGTCGCACGCCAATTCCGGATATTGACCGATAGCTGCCAGGAAATGTCCCGGCATATCGATCTCGGGAATGACATCGATACCTCTTTGCGTAGCATAGGCTACTATTTCTTTTATATCATCATGAGTGTAATAACCTCCATACAGCGTATCTCCTTCCACAATGCGTATCTTATCTTCCGGAATCAGGAAATCGGTATTATCTTCTTCTTTCGCACGTGCCATACAGGTACGATCCTGCGTATTGAATTTACGCCAGGCCCCTTTTTCTGTAAGCAACGGGTATTTCTCGATCTCTATACGCCAACCCTGATCGTCGGACAGATGCCAGTGGAACTTATTAAGTTTATACAAAGACATCAGATCTAATACATGCTTCACTTCTTTTTTATTCCAGAAATGGCGGGAAGCATCCAACATAAATCCACGCCATTCAAACCGTGGCGCATCTTCTATTTGCACGACAGGGATAGAATAATTCTGTTTCTCTCCCTGCACTTCTATCGTTGCAGGAAGCAACTGGCGAATAGTAGTAATAGCAGAAATAATACCCGAATAGTCAGTTGCCTCTACCCGAATATACTCCGGCGTAGACTCAAGTTTATAAGAGCCGGGCTTTCCAACAGTATCCTTCAACTGAAAATACATATCTACCTGACTCTTATCGGTAGTGACTTCAACAGAAGACGATATGACATTCCGAAGAATCTCCTGCAGATACCCGACAGCCGGAAACAAGGACTGATCGGAAACCCCAATCTTCATTCCATCTTTTAAAACAAACGAGCCAGACTGCTCGGTCAGACTAACGGGGGTAGGTAAGATTGCAATCTCTTGCTTGACGGTAGGCGTGCAAGAAGAAAAAATACAAGCTGACACAATGAGAAAAGAGCTACTTAGTTTTTTGAACATGCGGTTAACTATTTAATAAATTAATTGTCCTGTTTTTAATTGACCATCTATATATAATACAACTAAAACGTATAAACTACTAAAAAGGCAGAAAAAGTTTTTTGCGACTTCATATCACAGACTCCTATTAATGTTTATCTTTGCTCCCCAATCCCATTACAAACAATTATAAAGAGTCACTTCAATGTCAAGAGAGAAAATACTAATCACAACCTCGTGGATCAGCACAATTGGCAATGCAATCTTGTCCGTATCCAAAATCATAATCGGTTTATTTGCCGGTAGTTTAGCCGTAGTCGGCGACGGTATCGACTCGGCAACCGACGTCGTTATCTCTATCGTTATGATTTTTACGGCACGCCTCATCAACCGCCCTCCTTCAAAGAAATATGTATTCGGATATGAGAAAGCGGAAGGGATCGCAACAAAGATTCTATCACTCGTGATATTTTATGCCGGTGTACAAATGTTGCTATCATCCACTAAAAACATCTTTTCAGATGAAGTGAAAGAGATACCATCGGCTATCGCCATCTATGTCACTATATTTTCTATTATCGGTAAACTCTTACTGGCTTCATACCAGTACAAACAGGGAAAGAAGATCAATAGTTCCATGCTCACGGCAAACGCTATCAATATGCGTAATGATGTTGTCATTTCAACCAGTGTTTTGTTAGGATTGATATTTACTTTTATCTTCAAATTGCCGATACTCGATTCGATAACAGGATTGATAATCAGTCTCTTTATCATCAAATCTTCCATCAGCATCTTCATTGATTCCAATGTGGAGCTAATGGACGGGGTGAAAGATGTCAATGTATATAATAAGATATTCGAGGCTGTAGAGAAAGTGCCCGGTGCCAGTAATCCGCATCGCGTCCGGTCACGAATGATAGGGAATCTCTATATGATTACCCTTGATATAGAAGTGAATCCACAAATCACAATCACGCAAGCCCATGAGATTGCCGATGCAGTGGAGAAGAGCATCATTAATTCGGTAGATAATGTATATGACATTCTGGTACATGTGGAACCTGCCGGTAAATGTCAGACAGGAGAAAAATTCGGGGTCGATAAAGATATGGTTTGATCCATCTCTACACAGAGTTTCTTTCACTTTCCTCTATCACCTATCACCGACACTTCCAAAAGCTCTTATTCATGGGGATTTCAGGGGTGGTGACAGGTTGTTTGCAACCTATCACCGCATCTATCACCTATCACCGCCCGATCAATCAATGATTAACAAGGAGAAAAGAACAGGTCTCTATACGACATATTAGTTTCAGCCGCTTGAAACTTTTAGTTTCAAGGCTTGGAACAAAGTGTTTCCCGGTGTGAAACAAATCGTTTCACTATTTGAAACAAAGTGTTTCAACGCAGGAAACAAAAAGTACCGTGCCGGGAAACTATTTTTATGACCGATTAATAGCTGATCTTTACTCCGGCAAAGAAACTTCTCGGCAAAGAAGGACCGTAAATATAACCGGAATCCCGGTTAGCTCCTCTGTCAAAGTCCTTCTGATAAGACTCAAAAATATTCTGAACTCCGCCGTTTAATTGCAAATCAACCGTTTTGTATAACTTGAAGTCATAAGCCAGTTTCACTCCCAAATCAAAGAAACGAGGTGTTCTGATTGCTTCCGCTTTTCTTTCAGGCATTTTACCCAGTTCGGCATTCTCGGCGGTGATATCCATACGTTGCACCAACATCCTGCCGGTATAGGTTCCTGACAAAGCAATAGATAAAGGTTTGATGGGGGTACAAGTAGCAGTGAAATAACCGTATGTATCGGGAGTACGGAAAATCTTCTTTTCTGCCGGTGCATCGTCATGCCACTTATGCGGTTCATCGTACCGGCTACGTTGTAAAGTTAATCCCGCTTGTATTTGCAGGATAGAAAGATAAGCCACTTTACCTTCCAGTGTCAATCCCATCACTTTAGCACCGGGGCCATTGCTACGTGTTTTCACTAATATACCATCACCACGGTCGTAAGGTTTGCCCAATACAAAAACATCGGTCAGTCTTGTATAAAAACCCTCAATCAACAAATTCGTCTGGAATGCTCCGAAACGATGATACATATCTGCAGAAACACTGAAACTTTGGGATTTCTCTTCTTTCAAATCCTTTGCACGCTCGATCATAGCCACCGTTCCGCCCACATTTTCAATATGCATATCCTCATCAAAAGCCTGCGGAGCACGAAATCCGGAAGAATAGCTTAAACGCAGGTTAATATTCTGGGTAGGATTAAAACGCAAGTTGGCACGGGGACTAAAGATCACATTATCCACCATATTATGCTTATCCAGACGACCACCAATCAGAATCCCCCAACGGTCGTTCTTCCATTCGTTCTGCAGAAAAGCACTGTAAATATTCACCGTCTGATCCGTGTGACGGTTATATCCCCACATGTTATCTTTTAGGCGGTCACGGTTATATTCAAGCCCTGCCGTGAGATCAGAAGGCATAAAAAAGCACTTGTCAAACGTATGTACGTATTGTGCACCACCCATAGCGGTTAAATCCGTTGTCTTTCCATAGGCTTTCAGAGGATCGTTACCCGGTCCGTAATAGCTGTCCCGGTCTGTATTGGCAGCCGATGCAAAGACACTTAGACGGTTCTTTTCATCCGAAGAGAAATAATCGAATTTCAAACTTCCACCATCAATAGAATGTTGCAACTGCTCCGCAATATGCGCTTCGTGAGGAGGACGGTTCAACATATCCCCTCCACGACGGAATTCCTGCATGTGGTGATATTCAAAGGTCAGTTTGGAATAAGTACTTGTTTTCAGATAAGAGCGGAAACCCACTGTCTGATTCTTCAATTTGGGCAGTTCGGTAAATCCGTCTCCGTCATAATCATATCCCGACCGATAACGGTTCTGACCAAAGATATACAATCCGGCACGATGATCGTCCGTCACCAATGAAGCATTCAGCGAGGTGTTGTTATCGAATGAGGAGCTTCCTCCTAAAGAAGTTATGGTGTGCGACAGCTGACCCGAATTACGTAAAGGCTCTTTGGTGATTATATTAATCGTTCCTGCAATAGCTGAAGAACCGAACAAGGCGGAGCCTCCCCCACGCATCACTTCTACACGTTCAATCATACTGGCAGGAATCTGTTCCAGTCCATACACTCCGGAAAGGGCGCTGAATACGGGACGCGAATCTATCAGAATTTGTGTATATGGTCCGTCCAGACCATTGATGCGGACTTGCTGGAAGCCACAATTCTGGCAATTTGTCTCCACACGCACTCCGGGCTGGAAGTTCAGTCCTTGTGATAAAGTGGAAGAGTTGGTGGTTTCAAAAAGTTTCAGGTCGACAACATTCACCAAAGTAGGAGCCATACGACGTGTCGTTTCACTCCGGTTGGCGGAAACTACTACTCCGTCGAGAGCAATCGCATCCTCTTCTATTTCAAAATCTTCTTCCAGTGTCTTTCCTTTTTTCAGAGTTACGTTGCGGGTCACTGTCTTGTAACCTACTGAACTAACTTCCAGTATAAAATTTCCTTCCGGCAAATTCTTCAAAAAATAATGCCCGGTAGCATCGGTCACGGTTCCTATGGTCGTTCCTTTCAGTGCGATAGTGATGTACGGAAGATGTTCTTTCGTTTTTTTATCCAGTACATGACCTATTATATTCGCATCGGATTTCTTCAGTTCAGGGTAGTCCGGACGTTCAGCCAATGCGTATGACAAGACACAGCACAGGCCGACCAGGACTAAAAGATATTTCTTCATTGTCGTTAGTCTTTTAATGTTTTAATTCGAAAAATAATAATAAAGGGAAAGGGAAGCAGCGATCGTTAATCGTTGATCCTAATACATTAATACTGTTCCCCCAAAAAGATAGACTAAGCGATAGGAGGTGCTCTAAGAGATATTACGCCCGGACAAGAACGGTAAAATTGCTCAATTTGCGGGCGGACAAACAGGATGCATAATAGAGATAAAGCAGCAACAGAGAATGTTGGTATCAAACCGCTGTCGGTCACCAACACATGACTCAAGAGATGAATTAGTTGGAATTCAACCGTCGTATGGCTATGTTCGCTGCCTTTTTTAAATGGATGTGAATGGACAATTGTAACCCCGTTGACCACATGGGAGTGAGTAAACAAAGTGATTCCTGCCATGTACGAGATAAACAGTACAGGCAGAAACCACTTCATTATATGTAGGTACAATTGTTTCATTCGGTCATCTTGCACATTTATTCTGTGCACCTAAGTCAAGGTTTAGTTTGTTTTTTGCAAAGATAAGGATTGTCTCCATGCAAAACAATCCCTATTTATAACGATTTTAAATCTTAACCGAATTTTAATAACTTATCTTCACTCCGGCAAAGAAACTTCTCGGCAATGACGGACCATAGATATAACCGGAGTCACGGTCAGCCCCTTTGTCGAAGTCGTTCTGGTAGGCATTGAAAATATTCTGTACACCGGCATTTACCTGCAAGTTCATCGACTTGTAAAGTTTGAAATCATAGGCAGCCTTCAAACCGATATCGAAGAAGTCCTTCGTATTCACCGTTATCGGTTTTTCAAGGAATCCCGGAACTGGTTCGTGGGGAACCAGCATCGAACCGGTATATGTACCGGAAAGAGCGATAGATAATGGTTTTATCGGGGTATAGGTTGCTGTAAAATAACCGTAAGTATTCGGTGTACGCATCATTTTCTTTACAGCCGGAGCTTCTTTGTTCCATACATGCGGTTCGCTATAATGGCTCTGTTGCAGGGTGACTCCTGCCTGAACCTGGAATTTAGTCAGATACGCCATCTTTCCTTCCAATGTCAGTCCCATCACACGGGCTCCCGGTGCATTGTAGCGTGTACGTGTCAGGATTCCATCCACTACCTCTCCGTCGGTAAGGGCAAATACATCTGATAACTTTGTATAAAATCCTTCTACCAAAAAGTTAACCTGAAACGCACCAAAACGATGATAAATATCTGCCGAAGCACTCAAGCTCTGTGATCTTTCTTCTTTCAGATTATCGGCCAATTCAACCATCGCCACATTACCGCCTACATTCTCCACATGCAAATCCTCGTCGAAAGCCTGCGGAGCACGGAAACCGGATGAGTAGCTGAAACGAAGATTGATATTTTCCGTCGGATTATAACGCAGATTGGCACGCGGACTGAATATCACATGGTCAATCAGGTTATGTTTATCCAAACGACCGCCAATCAGAAATCCCCAATGCTCATTCTTCCATTCATTCTGAAAGAAAGCACTACCGATATTCACTTTTTGGTCTACTGTACGGTGGTATCCCCACATATTGTCTTCCAGTTTATCCTGATTGAATTCTATTCCGGCAGTCAGGTCAGCAGGCATGAAAATACATTTTCCGAAACTATAGACATATTGCGATCCTGCCATCCAGTTTAAGTCGGTAGTGTTTCCGTAAGCATTCGGATCTTGGCCGCCACCATAATAGCTGTCACGATTGATATGCTGCGCTGATGCAAACACATTGAAACGATGTTTCTCGTTAGGTGAGAAATAATCAAATTTCAGTCCTCCACCATTGATCGAGTGTTCGGTCTGTTCCGCTACATTCGCTTCGTGAGGTGGACGGTTCAACAAGTCTCCTCCCCTACGGAATTCTTCCATGTGGTGATATTCAAAAGTTAGTTTCGAATATGTCGTTGTTTTCAGGAATGAACGGAAACCGATGGTTTGGCCGTGTATCTTGGGAATTTCAGAATATCCGTCACCATCATGGTCATACGCGGAACGATGGCGATTCTGACCGAAGATATACAAACCGGCACGCTGGTCGTCCGTCACAAGTGATGCATTCAGCGCCGTACTGTTATCAAAAGCATCGCCATCACCAATACCTGTAATGGTATGCGATAACATACCGGAATTGCGCATCGGTTCTTTGGTAATGATATTGATTGTTCCGGCAATAGCAGACGAGCCGAACAAAGCAGATCCGCCTCCACGCATCACTTCCACACGTTCTATCATGCTGGCAGGAATCTGCTCGATGCCATACACACCGGAAAGTGCACTAAAAATAGGACGGGAATCGAGCAGGATTTGCGTATAAGGGCCATCCAGTCCATTGATACGCACTTGCTGGAAGCCGCAATTCTGACAATTAGACTCTACACGGACACCCGGCTGAAAGCTCAATCCTTGTGCCAAAGTCGTAGAATTGGTATTCTCAAAGATTTTCAGATCCACCACATTCACCAGTGTCGGAGCCAGGCGACGGGTAGTCTCGTTACGATTGGCAGATACTACTACGCCATCCAAGGCAACTGCATCTTCTTCTATCTCGAAATCTTCTTCCAATGTGCGCCCTTTCTTCAGCGTCACATTCCGTCTGACGGTTTTATACCCCACCGAACTAACTTCGAGCACAAAATTGCCTTCGGGAAGATTCTTCAAGAAATAATGCCCGGTAGCATCGGTTACCGTTCCGATGGTAGTACCTTTCAAGGCGACTGTTATATAGGGCAAGTGTTCTTTGGTGTTTTTATCAAGAATATGGCCAACGATATTGGCGTCTGACTTACGTAATTCAGGATGATTAGGATATTCATGAGCTTGTCCTTCAAGGGCAGGCAACAATGCGCAGCACAAGCAGACAAGCGAAAAGATGTATTTCTTCATTTTTCGTTTGTTATTAGTTTTCGATAAGTACTCACATGGATAGACAGATAATGCCCTACCTCATGCAAGGTACGGTATCATCATTCAAAGAATGGAGAAACGAATAGCCGGAGGTGCTCTAAGTCCCACTACCCCATGATACGGACAGTGATAGTGAGCATACGGCGAACGGCCGAGCAACAAATACAATAAGAAAGGAATAAAAAGGGAAAGAGCAAAAACTACGGCTGCACCGTCTGCCGTTAAATGAGACAGAAAATGAATCAGTAGCAGTTCGACTGTAGAGTGTTTATGTGCCGCCCCTTTCTTAAATGGGTGTGAATGGACGATTGTCACGCCATTGACCACATGCACGTGGGCAAAGAATGTGAAGCTTACCAGATACGACACAAACAGTATCGGTAAGAAGTAGCGTGTAATATTCAATAACAATCGTTTCACCTCATTTTTTCTTTGAGGCGGCAAAGATACGAACTATTTATTTAACAATCAATGAATTTACAAAATTCTGTTAATATACTGCCGAAGCTATGATTTGAATAAACAGAATCAGAAATACCATGGCAATCGGATAAACAGTTGCGTAAGCTACGCTCGGTATGTTACTGTCCACCATTGAATCGGCAGCTGCAAGTCCCGGAGTACTCGTCATACCTCCCGTTATCGTTCCCAGCAAATCGAGCAGACTGATTTTAAATACCAGACGTCCGACAATAGCTGCTACAAGCATCGGTATCAATGTGATGGCAGCTCCTACTCCGAACATCAGCAATCCGCTTTCCTGGAAAGTGGCTACCAGATTCTTACCGGCAGAAGTTCCTACTTCGGCTAGAAAAAGAAGCAGACCTAACTGGCGCAACAACTGATTGGCAGGTCCGGACATAGACCAGATGATGGGGCCTGTCTTACCAATCGCACTCAACACAAGGGCTACCATCAGCACTCCGCCGGTCAGTCCCGGAGAGAATGACAGACTATCAGAGAAAGATATATTTATTTTGCCGAACAGCACTCCCAGTACAATACCCATCGCAATGGGGAAGAAATCCGTATCAGACAGTTTCTTCGCATTGTTACCCAGCAGGCGGGCTACTCCTTTAAGTCCTTCTTTCTCACCGACAACCATCAATTTATCACCAAACTTCAAAGCGAGATCTGGAGATGGAGACAAATCAATACCGCTTCGACGGACACGAGTCACTGTACAACCAAAATTTTTCTGTAAGTTCAAATCACCCAGTTGTTTATTTATCATGTCCTTTTTGGTCAACAGTAAAGATTCTATTTCCTGCGTTTTATCCAAAGGCAGTTCGCCTTCTTCTCTCTTACCGATTAACACAGCAAGCTGATTCAATGATTCTTCGCTACCTACGGCTTGTATGTAGTCTCCTTCACGCAGCACTGTATGGGCTGTAGGAATAGATATTTCATCATTGTGCTTCAGACGGGAAATAACAGCGCCCGTCATACCGCGTGCATTAATTTGCATCAGGTTACGGTTGAACACATGCGAATTGGTGACACGGTAGATACAAGTAGTCAGTTCTGGAAATTGTCCGCGACGTTCTATCTCCAGGCGACGGGCTTCTTTATTCAAATCTACCCGCATAATTTTAGGTAACAGTTTGACAAACAGAATCACGCCGATTACTCCAAACGGATATGCGATACCGTAAGCAATGGATGCCAAAGGAGAATTGGTACTGTCAATAGCAACCGCCAGACCCGGCGTACTGGTCAACGCACCGGCAATCAGACCGACAATACTCGGTGTATCAATATCAAATGCGTACTTCAACCCGACTGCGGTCAGGCAGGCGGAACAAATTATAAGCATAGTAATGAGAATAAGCGTCTTTCCTTTACTGCGGAAAGAATCGAAGAATCCGGGCCCTGCCTGAATACCGATGGTAAAAATGAAGAGCACCAAACCGAAGTTTCCTAATTCTTTAGGAATGATAACACCAAAATGCCCGAAAAGAAGGGCAATGAAAATAACTGCCGACACATCGAGAGATAATCCTCTGATTTTTATTCTTCCCAGCATAAACCCTAATGCGACAATCAGGAAAAGGGAAAAATAAGAGGAATGCAATAAGTCAGTAAACATAAAAATAAAGGTTAGTTAGTTTAAGGGCGCGAAGGTACGGATTTTATTTAATCCTCACAACATTCGTTGCTGCAAGTAGCTCTTTCGTCTTCAAACTCCAAAGTGGCATGATGAATGCCTGCCTCTTCGAGTGCTTCCTTTATATGATGTTTCACTTCCTCCAACTGTGTGATATTATCAATGACAACGTGGGCAGTCAGAGCGGTTTCCGTTGTGCTTAACGCCCAAATATGCAAGTGATGGCAATTCTCCACACCGGGTTGTTCCACGATAAGTTGCTGTATCTTTTGAGCGTCTATCCCCACTGGTACTCCATTCAAAGACAACCGGAGACTGTCATGAAGCAATCCCCAGGTAGAGACAATAATAATAACAGCAATGCCAAGTCCGATAATCGGGTCAATGATGCTCCATCCTGTATACGTAATAATAATACCGGAAGCAACTACACCGACAGATACCAGTGTATCTGCTGCCATGTGCAAGTAGGCCCCCTTCACATTCAGATCCTTATCTTTATCTTTCATGAAAAGCCATGCAGTAAGCGCATTGATGACCACTCCCACCCCAGCTGTCCATGCGATAGCGGAACCATCAACCGAAACCGGATGAAATAATTTGTCTATGCTCTCGGCAATAATAATGCCAACAGCAATCAACAGTATAACTGCATTTAATAAAGAAACAAGTATCGTACTCTTCTTATATCCATACGTGTAACGACTATTAGGGTGAACTTTCTCCAACCGGAAGGCCAACATGGCAAGTACCAGACTGGCTACATCACCCAAATTATGCCCGGCATCGGAAAGTAACCCCAAAGAATTATAATAAAATCCTACTCCGAATTCTACTATGACAAAAGTTATATTCAGAGCGATGCCTATGATAAAAGCTTTATTGAGCGATGTCAACCGATGACTATGTTCGTGGTGATGATGAGGTTCCATATTATATATTGTTATTATATCTAATATACAAAAAACATCTTACCCGGAGATTAGTTCATCCTTTTCCACTTTTGGCAGTATTAACGACTGGTTAGTTTTTCCATAAACTTATTCCGGTCTACCACATAACGTATATGTGTTCCTTCACCAATTTTACCCTGTGAATCAGAGGCTACTACGGAAAATGTTAACTTTCGTCCCTCTACCTCAAGAAGTGTGGCTGTTACAAGAACCGTGTCTCCCAATGCAGTGGGTTTAAGATGTGTAGTCTGAATCATTGCTCCTACCGTTGTATTGCCTTCCGGCAGTTGATCTTCAACAGCAGACAAAGCTGCATTTTCCATGAATGCTACCATAGCGGGAGTAGCAAGAACAGGGAGATCACCCGATCCCATTGCCACTGCCAGATTTTCCGGTTTGACCACTACTTCCTTTATAAATTGCAATCCTTTTTCTAACATAATTTCTGATTCTATATTTTAGTTATGACTATTCTTCTTTTTAGCAGACTGGTAGAACAGAAATGCCAACAGAGCTAAAAAAGCCAAAAGTATCGTAATCATCTCTGTTGTATATGCCATTGGTTCTACCCATATTTCATGAAAGATATTCCAGCGTCCCAATACTTCTACAAAAGTCCAGAACACTACTACCGTAGCAATAGAAAAGCGCATGGCATATCCCCATTGAGTGATTTTCAACAGGCGTTTAAACATAAAAAATGAACCTGCCAGACAGCCGAAAGCAACTATAGCAGTAACAGGGCTATGCTCGCCGACAAAATTCTCATCATAACAGAAGAGTAGCACGAGATAGCTCGTCCACATGATGAGATTTAACTCCATAAAAGTAACAATCGAGGTATGACGTGTCATCGGCCGTACTACAATCGTGGTGGTACTCTTACGGAAAAAGACTTTTTGAAGATAGGTAAAGAAGTCGCATCCGCTTTTTATACTGAAAATGTAAATCAGCATAAACATCACCCAAAAGCCGAAGGAGGAAGGCATGATTAAATATTCCGGTTTTGTCACGACTTCACCGGCAGCGTTCAGCAATGGTTGCACTTCATAACGATGTGCATAATATACGTAGATAAACTCTACCCATCCGGTCCAGAAGAGTAGTCCTCCGAATAATCCCCATAATGTCTGTCGTGTATCTCCTTTTGCAAACACTCCAATAATCACCATCACCAGACCTACTGCTCCCATCGTGAAAGCCGCATAGTGAAGAGCTGTGGATGAGAGCACATGCTCCATAAAAATCATTAATGCATGCCCCAACGGCATAGTAAACAATACAATCAGGAAAGAAGTAATCCCTGTCAATACACTTTTTCTACTGTAGCCGCCTTTCATTTTCTTCTCATTTTAATTTTTTAATCATCAATTTAGTAAAAGACTGCAAAAATAACGAGTTAATCCACTCCTCCCAATACCTACATATAATTAAAGCCTCTCATTTTTTCATTTCTTTTAGGTATTTCCCCCGTATATATATCCCCGTAACTTTGCAGCTGGAAATTTAATTAATCATTATCTATCAAAATTAAGTATGAAAATCTTAAACTTTTGGATGGTTGCCCTTATGGCACTATCTCTTTCTTCTACTTTCGTTTCTTGTAGCGACAACGACGACGATGAACCTAACCTTGCCAAAGAAATAGCAGGAGCTTATAAAGGTTATTCAGTCGGCGCATGCAATATGTTCTCTGATTATTTGTTGGGTGATGAATCCACAGCAACAATCACTGCCAACGAAGATGGTACCATCAATTTGGTATATAAATCCGGATCTGGAGATTTCACTCTGAATAATTTAAAACTTTCTTCTAATAAGTCTTTCAGCGGTTCCGGTGAAGTTGCCATGTCTATGGGCGGCAGCACAGGCGGTAGCTACGACTACACATTAGAAGGTAGTGTAGATGGTTCTAAAGTGTTAAGTTTGAAAGCCAATGTTGATATTCCTGTACCTATGGGAAAAATGGAGATTGATTTCATACAAGGAGAAACTCCTGTTGGTTATTATATAAAAGACACTTATAAATACCAAACTAATTTGAGCCTTAAGGTACAAGGAGGAGAAGTTGGCTCTACTACAGATTGCCAAGTAAAGATTGAAAACCCAACAGGTAGTACCGTAAATGTTACAATCAGCGGGTTTAATAATGCAGGAGGTTCAATGAGTAACTTTGAAAAATTCACTGTTACCAGAGTCAATGTTACTAAAGCAAACAATGGTAGTTACTCGCTCAGTCTGGGTGCCTTTGAAGCAGATACCCAAAAAACTACAGGTGAAGCTCTTGCTATTAACGGCACAAGTCTGAACGGTACAATTAATGCAGACGGAACAGCCACTGTTAGTATCGTTTTCTCACCGGGAAGTATGCCAATGCCAATTACAGCAGAATTTACGGGAAGTAATACTCAAAGTAGCGCACAATAAACGATTAAATAGCAATGAAAAGAAGCAGGAACGCTATTTTCAAATATACTATAGTACTGGGAGCGGCAATGTCGCTCTCTGCTTGTAATGGAATATTTGAAAATATTTATGATGCCCCCATCGAAACGGAGATGGAAATCAAGGAAAATAGCTTTTCACAAGTCAAGACTGTTGAATATACAGAATGGGCCTACATTAACCTTTCGGAACGTACGGTTACTACCGTTAAAATCGGAGAGGAATATGAGAGTCAAATTCCTGACAAGTGGGATTTCGCTATTCATCGTTATGATATAAAAACCAACGAGGGTGCTGCCTACAAAACAACTTACACAAGTATCGACGAGTTTAAAGCAACAGGTAAACTGCCTAAAGCGGAAGATTTTGTAGAAGATGAATGGACAACCGATAAAATAGCCATTGACATGTCGGGCATGATGGACGGAAACATTATCTACACAGAGTCTTACCGTAATGCTGTTCTTTCCAGCTGGCTGGACGTTAATACCGCAACGATGCCTCCGGTATACACCATGTCAAACCAAGTTTTTTTGATACGTTTGAAAGACAATACATACGCAGCGATCCGTTTTACCAACTACATGAATGCCAGAGGTATAAAAGGATATATTGACTTCAATTTCCAGTATCCGCTTGAGTTCGAGGACAACAACAATGAAACCAATCAACAAGAATGAAACCTACATTTATAATATCATTATTGCTTTTTTCATTTATAGCAACTTGCACCACATTAGCACAACACTCAACTTATCACATCAGCGGACGTGTAACTGATACAGAAGGGGAACCTCTCCCCGGTGCAACGATTTCCATCAAAGGTAAAGGAACCGGAGCCGTCACATCCGTCGACGGCACATATACATTACAACTCCCCGGAACCGGTACATACCTCATCACCGCCTCGTATGTAGGCTATCAGCCACAAGAAAAAAGACTGACTGTAGGGAAAGAGAAAAGACTAAGTTTCCGCTTATCGGAAGATCAGTTTGACCTGGGAACAGTGGTTGTCACAGGTACACGTACTCCCAAATTACTGAAAGATGCTCCTATCATCACTCGTGTAATCACAGCAGACGATATTAAGAAGGTAGATGCAACCAACGTAGGACAATTATTACAATCGGAACTGCCGGGCATTGAATTTTCCTATTCAATGGATCAGCAGGTTTCTATCAATATGCAGGGATTCGGAGGAAACTCTGTACTCTTCCTGGTAGATGGCGAACGTCTGGCAGGGGAAACTTTAAACAACGTCGACTACAACCGATTGAACCTCGATAACGTGGAACGGGTAGAAATTGTAAAAGGGGCTGCCTCTACTCTCTATGGTTCCAGTGCAGTAGGTGGCGTAATCAACATCATCACCCGTGATTCCGAGGACCCATGGAATTTAAATGTAAACAGCCGCTTCGGTGAACATAACGACCAACGATATGGCGGAACTTTCAGTTTCAAAGCCGGTAAATTCAACAGCCAGACGAATGTGCAACATACAATGTCCGATTCTTACGACGTACCGGAAGGAGATGTGACAACCATCTTCGGAAACCGCACATGGAATGTGAAGGAACGTCTTGTTTACAGACCGATTGAACAGTTGAAACTGACTGCACGCGGAGGTTATTATTTCCGCGAACGGGATAAGACCGGAGACAGCAAAGACCGTTATCGTGATTTCAGCGGAGGTCTGAAAGCCAACTATGATTTCAACATCATGAGTAATCTGGAAGTTGCCTATACATTCGACCAATATGATAAAAGTGATTATCTGACCTCATACAAATACGATGTCCGCGATTACAGCAATGTGCAACATAGCGTACGCGCACTCTACAATTACACCTTCAACGATAAAAACATTCTGACCGTAGGAGGAGATTATATGCGTGACTATCTATTGTCTTATCAATTTACCAACAATGGAAGTTATACCATGCACTCGGCAGATGCATTCGGACAGTTCGACTGGAACCCGACCGAACATTTCAACGTAATCAGCGGGGTACGTTTCGACTATTTCTCACAATCTAACGTACGTCATATATCTCCGCACATCGGACTGATGTACAAAATAGCCAACTGCTCCCTCCGTGGCTCATACTCACAGGGATTCCGCTCTCCTACCCTCAAAGAAATGTATATGAACTTCGACATGGCAAATGCCATGATGATTTATGGTAATCCCGACCTGAAATCGGAGACGAGCCACAACTTCTCGCTCTCGGCGGAATATACCAAGAACCGTTACAATTTTACCGTTTCAGGATATTACAACCTTGTCAATGACCGGATCGACCTGACTTCATTCCGCGACACTGACGGAAGATGGGCACAGCTATATATCAATACAGAGAAAGTAGACATCGCCGGTGTGGATATCAACGCCTCCGCCAAATATCCTTGTGGTCTGGGAATACGTGTTTCTTACGGATACCTCCACGAGTTTATGCGCGACGGACAAATGAAATTCTCCAGTACCCGCCCACATTCAGCGACCGCACGTATCGAATACGGCAAATCATGGGATAATTATCAATTCAATCTTTCCCTGAACGGACGTGCGTTATCCAAAGTAGAAACCAATAAATATGTGGGCAATAATCCGGATGAAGGGACTACCGGAGTGACTTATCCGGGATATACGATGTGGAACCTGACGTTGACACAAGGGATCTGGAAAGGAGTCAGCCTGAATATGGCCGTCAACAACATATTTAATTATGTTCCGAGCTATTATGACGCAAACTCTCCTTATACCCGGGGAAGCAACTTCTCCATCGGACTTGCATTAGACGTAGACAGGTTCTTCAGAAAATAGAAAAGATAAAACTACATACAAAGCTAAAAATAAGAGAAATGAAAAAGAAAAGTAAAATCATCTTAGGTGTATGCATCGTTGCTGCAGCTCTGATAGGGATGTCCGTATGGAATACCTGGTTCAGTCCTACAAAGATTGCTTTCATCAACTTCCAGACCATACAGCAGGGAAGTATATCGAAAGCCAACGACAATTCATCCATCAAACTCAGTGAAGTATCGCTCGACAACCTCGACCGTCTGACCGGTTACGACATGGTATTCATCAACGGAATGGGTCTGCGTATCGTCGAGGAACAACGTCAACAGATACAACAGGCTGCCGACAAAGGTATTCCTGTATATACTTCCATGGCTACCAACCCGGCCAACAACATTTGTAATCTGGACAGCGTACAACAGAATCTGATACGAGGTTATCTGACTAATGGAGGAAAGACCAACTACCGGAATATGCTGAATTATATCCGTAAAGCTATTGACGGTAAAATCTCTTCCATACCGGAAGTGGAAGACCCGGCAGAAAGACCCAGCGACATGCTCTATCACGCCGGACTCACCAACCCGGATGATGAACTGGAGTTCCTCACCGTGGCAGATTATGAGAAATTCATGAAGGACAACCGTCTTTATAAAGAAGGAGCACGTAAAATCATGATAACCGGACAAATGGCTGATGCCACCGGACTTATTGAGGCTCTTGAAAAAGAAGGTTACAATGTTTATCCGGTTCAGTCAATGACGAAATTCATGTCATTTATTGACGAAGTGCAGCCAAACGCAATCATCAACATGGCACACGGACGCATGGGAGACAAAATGGTGGATTATCTGAAAGCTAAGAATATCCTCTTGTTTGCTCCGCTCACCATCAACAGCCTGGTAGACGAATGGGAGAAAGATCCGATGGGAATGGCAGGAGGATTTATGTCACAAAGTATCGTGACTCCAGAAATTGACGGTGCCATCCGTCCTTTCGCTCTCTTTGCACAATATGAGGATGAAGAAGGATTGCGCCATTCGTATGCAGTACCTGAACGCTTGAAGACTTTCGTATCCACAATCAATAATTATTTGAATCTGAATACTAAGCCGAACAGCGAGAAGAAGGTAGCTATCTACTATTATAAAGGTCCGGGGCAAAATGCATTGACCGCTGCCGGTATGGAGGTGGTTCCTTCCCTATACAATCTTCTGGTCCGCATGAAACAGGAAGGATACAACATATCCGGTCTGCCTGCAAATGCTGAAGAACTGGGTAAAATGATACAGGCTCAAGGCGCTGTGTTCAACTCTTACGCAGAGGGAGCCTTTAATGACTTTATGCAAAAAGGACATCCCGAACTTATCACCAAAGATCAATATGAAAGTTGGGTGAAAGAGTCACTCCGCCCTGAAAAATATCAGGAAGTGGTGGATGCTTTCGGCGAATTCCCCGGCAACTATATGGCGACTAACGACGGTAAATTGGGTATTGCCCGTCTGCAATTCGGGAATGTAGTCTTAATGCCACAAAATGCAGCCGGAAGTGGTGACAACTCCTTCCAAGTGATTCATGGCACTAATATGGCACCTCCTCATACCTATATTGCTTCCTATCTATGGATGCAACATGGTTTCAAGGCTGACGCACTGATCCATTTCGGTACACATGGAAGTCTTGAATTTACTCCCAGAAAACAAGTGGCATTGTGCAGCAACGACTGGCCGGATCGCCTGGTTGGAGCAGTTCCGCACTTCTATATCTACTCTATTGGTAATGTTGGTGAAGGAATGATGGCTAAACGCCGTTCGTATGCCACCATACAGTCGTACCTCACTCCTCCTTTCCTTGAAAGCAGTGTGCGTGGTATTTATCGGGAGCTGATGGAAAAAATCAAGATTTACAATAACTCTCACAAAGAGAATAAAGATCAGGAATCATTAGCTGTCAAAACGCTGACTGTGAAAATGGGAATTCACCGTGATTTAGGTTTGGACAGCATTGCCAACAAACCATATACGGAAGATGAAATCGCCCGTGTAGAAAACTTCGCAGAAGAACTGGCTACCGAGAAAATCACCGGACAACTCTACACAATGGGAGTTCCTTATGAAGCGGAACGGATCACTTCTTCCGTCTATGCAATGGCTACAGAACCTATCGCATACAGTCTGCTGGCTCTTGACAAGCAACGTGGTAAAGCGACAGATGCCGTTAGCAAGCACCGCAGCCTCTTTACACAACAGTACTTGACTCCTGCTCGCCATCTGGTAGAAAAGTTGCTCGCTAATCCTGCACTGGCCACAGATGAACTGATTTGTCGTACAGCCGGTATCACCGCACAGGAACTAGCCAAGGCTCGTCAAATAGAGGCAGACCGCAATGCTCCGAAAGGTATGATGGCAATGATGATGGCTGCATCGGCAAAGAGTGAACAATCCGACGAAAAGAAAGCAGGTAAAGGACATCCGGCATCTGTCTCCAAAGAGGGTTCTCCTCATGGTCAAATGCCCGAAAGCATGAAAGAGGCCATGAAGAAAATGGGCGCCAACATGGATCCTGAAAAAGCAATGGAAATGGCTAAGTCTATGGGAGCAAGTCCGGAAGCATTGAAGAAAATGGAAGCCGGAATGAAAGCTAATAAAGAAAAAGCTGCCGGATCTTCTGACAAACAGGGAAACAGTGGAAAGCAAGAAAAGCCTCAAGGTATGGCTGCCATGATGGCCGCTATGGGAAAAGCTCCGAAAGAATACAGTAAAGAAGAAATCGAACTGGCACTTGCCATCGCTGAAGTAGAGCGTACAATCAAGAATGTAGGCAACTACAAGAACGCACTTCTGAAAAGTCCCGAAGAAGAGTTAAGCAGTCTGATGAATGCATTGAAAGGTGGATACACCGCTCCTACTCCCGGAGGTGATCCGATTGCTAATCCGAATGCTTTACCAACCGGACGTAATATGTATGCTATCAATGCCGAAGCAACTCCTACAGAATCCGCTTGGGAAAAAGGTATCGCTTTAGCCAAACAAACGATTGATACTTACAAGCAACGTCACAATGATTCAATCCCACGTAAAGTGAGTTATACTCTCTGGTCTTCCGAATTTATAGAAACCGGTGGGGCTACTATTGCTCAAGTACTGTATATGCTGGGAGTAGAACCTGTTCGTGACGCATTCGGTCGTGTCAGTGATCTAAAACTGATTCCTTCAGCCGAACTGGGACGTCCACGTATCGACGTAGTAGTTCAGACTTCCGGACAACTCCGTGATATCGCCGCTTCCCGCCTCTTCCTGATTAACCGTGCAGTAGAAATGGCTGCGGCAGCGAAAGACGACAAGTTTGAAAATCAGGTAGCCGCCAGTGTGGTAGAAGCTGAAAGAGTGTTGACCGAAAAAGGTGTCAGTCCGAAAGATGCCCGCGAAATGGCTTCTTTCCGAGTATTCGGAGGTGCTAATGGCATGTATGGTACAGGAATTCAAGGAATGGTGGAATCCGGCGACCGCTGGGAAAGTGAATCGGAAATTGCAGATACTTACCTCAACAATATGGGAGCCTTCTACGGTGACGAAAAACACTGGGAAGTCTTTCAGAAATTTGCCTTTGAAGCAGCATTGAACAGTACTGATGTTGTCGTTCAGCCCCGCCAAAGTAACACTTGGGGAGCATTGAGCCTCGACCACGTATATGAATTCATGGGAGGTATGAATCTTGCCGTACGCAATATTACCGGTAAAGACCCGGACGCTTATCTTAGCGACTACCGGAACCGCAACAACATGAAAATGCAGGAACTTAAAGAAGCAGTCGGTGTAGAAAGCCGTACAACGATTCTGAATCCTACCTATATCAAAGAGAAAATGAAAGGCGGTGCTTCTGCAGCAAGCGAAGTTGCCCAGACTGTAACCAATACGTATGGCTGGAACGTGATGAAACCTGCCGCTATCGACAAGGAACTTTGGGATAATATATATGATGTATATGTCAAAGACGAATACAAACTGAATGTAAAAGACTTCTTTGAAAAACAGAATCCCGCAGCTTTACAGGAAGTGACTGCCGTTATGATGGAAACTGCCCGCAAAGGATATTGGAAAGCTTCTCCGGAACAACTCTCCAATATTGCCAAACTACATACAGACCTTGTCAGACAATTCGGTCCTTCGGGCAGCGGATTTACCGGAGACAATGCCAAATTACAGCAGTTCATCGCCTCTCAAGTAGATGCGCAAACCGCAGCCAACTACAACAAGGAACTGAAACAAATGAAACAAGCCACCCTGGACGGAGAAGCGACCAAAGGAGGCATGGTATTGAAGAAACAATCGAGCGATGCCGTACAAGGGGCACAGGAAGAGCAAAATTCTTTGAATGGAGGCCTTATCACAGGTATTGTTCTGGTAGCATTTGTTGTCATGTTGCTAATACTTAAAAAGAAACGGAAAAAGTAATGTAATATGGAGTTAATCATTCACATATTAATGCTGTTTATCGTGATTAACTGCAGTTTCAAACTCAGTTTCTGGAAACTTTGGCAAACCGTAATATACAGCCTGATAGCCGGTCTTTTTGTAGCCGGCACCTGGCAGTATGCTATTCTCCAGTCAAAGACACAGATTGCTGATTATCTGCAGAACACGGAAGCATTGCAAAACATGGCTATTATCATAACGCTTGAGTCAGCACTCTGCTTCGGCTATTGCGTGGCTTTCCTGCGCGGACTTTATGGTAAGAAGAATTTATGGTGGGCGGAATTACTTCGCTGGTATCCCAGCTTGTTGCTCTTCCCCGTATTATTCTACTATCTCACAGAAGCTATCTTCCGGTTACCTGGCGTAGACTTTTCAGTGACAGCCTGGTCACTTACAGGGATAGTGGTTATCGCCATCCCATTATTAAGCCGGCTGATGAAGTATCTTGTACCCGAAGACGATCTCCGGTTGGAAGTTCATTTCCTTGTCAGCTTATTCATCTGTATCCTCGGACTACTGACCACTGTCAATGGGAAAACGACCTATGCTGCCACCGAGGAGGCACTCAACTGGAAAGCGATTATCTTGTCCATCGGTCTGTTCGTTGTCCTGTTTCTCATTGGATTTGCCTGGAACAAGCTGAAATGGCCTTTATTACAACGTAAAGAATTAAAAAAAAGAAGTAAAATCAATCAATAAAATATTATATGGAACTCATCTCTAAACTTTTATTCTGGGTAGCGAACAGTTTACTTATACCCGATATCATTATTTTGCTGTGCCTGTTCGTTCGTTCACTTATTTTGATCGGAGGCACCTACAACATGTACATGACCAAACGTAAAAATGACAAAGCACTGGACCAACTCATTAAAGATGCACGGATAGACGATCTGAAAGCAACTTTACCCGACAAAGACAATTCACTATATATGGGTTATCTCCGCGATCTGCTCTACCATCCGGCCAGTGCAGATTACTCTGGCTTCCTGATAACAAAATTCGAGAATGAAGCAGAGAAAGATGTGTCTCTTTCTAAAATGCTGGCTAAAATAGGTCCGGTTCTCGGATTGATAGGAACATTGATTTCCATGAGTCCGGCACTTGTGGGACTTTCTACAGGAGATATCTCCGGAATGGCATATAATATGCAGGTAGTATTTGCAACGACTGTTGTAGGTTTGGTTATTAGTGCTGTGGGACTGATATCCATGCAGTTCAAACAACGTTGGTATGCCAAAGATGTCAACAACCTCGATTATGTATCAAGAGTATTAAACGAAACAACCGGAGAGTCCAATAATGAAAAGAAATAGAAGAGTCAGCAAATTCCTCAAAGAAGAGGATACCGACCCGCTAAGTGTAGTAGTAAACTTGTTCGACGTAGCGATGGTATTTGCCGTGGCATTGATGGTAGCAATGGTGATGCACATGAATATGACGGAAGTTTTCGGACAGGAAGATTTCACCATCGTGAAGAATCCTGGTAAAGAAAATATGGAAATCATCTCCAAGGAAGGAAAGAAAATCAACACTTACAAGCCTTCCGGTCAGAAAGAGGAGGATTCAGGGAAAAGAGGAAGAAAAGTAGGGATAGCCTACGAACTGGATAACGGTGAGATTATTTATGTTCCGGAATAACCATTAAAAGTATATTTCCTACCAATAATCAATAGTATCGGGCAGGACAATCCTATTCAGGCATTGTCTGCCCTTTATTTCTTTCATTTTACATTGATAACTATCAGAACAAAACATGGTTTCTTCTTTATCAAAACCCGACAAAAGACACACACATTATCGCAGAAATCTACTAATCATCTGCCTGTTATTAGGTATCGTCCTCTTTACTTTCTGCTTTTTGCTTTGCCAGCACGACAGTCAGGATATGGACTGCGATTGCTTAAGATGCCTGTTAAGTGCTCCTCCCCAGGAGGGAGAGTATCTCTACAACCGTTATCTGCTCCTCATCAGTGTTCTCTGCTTCTTGTTAATATTCCTGCCCATTTATATATTCGAACATCGACAACATATAAAAAGGAAATAAAAAAACAAGCCACCGAAATGAGTCACTCATTCCGATGGCCTATCCCCTTTAAACACCTTTAAACAAAATGAAAATATGCCTCATATACTAACTAAACTAACTAACCCTCGAGGCATATTTTAAAAGAGACTGTCGCATCAACCTCTTTTTATTATAGATAGCTTTCGCTCTCTAATCTTATTTACGAGCTTCAGCAATATAGCCGAGAGCTTCTTCACATTTTGCAGTTACATAAGCCCAGTCTTCTGCTGCTACCTTATCTTTCGGGAACAGTTTAGAGCCCATACCTACGCAGAATACACCGGCTTTAATCCATGCAGTCAGGTTTTCTTTAGTAGGTTCTACTCCACCTGTTACCATCAGCTTAGACCATGGCATCGGAGCCATCAAACCTTTCACGAAGTTAGTTCCGTAAACATCACCCGGGAATACTTTGCAAAGATCGCAACCTACTTCCTGCGCAAAACCAACTTCTGACACAGAACCACATCCCGGAGTATAAGCTACCGAGCGACGGTTACATACCTTAGCAATTTCAGGGTTGAACAACGGACCTACCACGAAGTTAGCACCCAGTTGCAGGTACATAGCAGCAGTAGCCGGATCAACGATAGAACCGATACCGATTGCCATTTCAGGGCATTCTTTTGCTGCGAATTTAACGATTTCAGCAAATACTTCCTGTGCAAAGTCACCACGGTTTGTGAATTCGAAAGCACGAACACCACCGTCATAACAAGCCTTTACTACTTTCTTTGCAACTTCTGCATCTTTGTGATAGAATACAGGAACCATTCCTGTAGAGCCGATCTTATTCAATACGGCTATTTTATCGAATTTTGCCATCTTATTATTTACTATTTAAATGAATTGATTTTCTTTACTTTTCAACTCTCCAAATTATCTCTGTACGCGACCGCTTGCGTCACCACCAGCCAATGCTTCTACTTCTTCTACAGAAACAAGGTTGAAGTCACCATTGATAGTATGTTTCAATGCAGATGCAGCAACAGCGAATTCAAGAGCAGCACCCTGATTAGGTTTAGTCATCAAACCATGGATAATACCGCCGGAGAAAGAGTCACCACCACCTACACGGTCGATAATCGGATCGATATCATAACGCTTTGAAGTATAGAATTCTTCTCCGTTGTAGATCATCGCTTTCCAACCGTTGTGAGTAGCAGAGAAAGATTCGCGCAAAGTAGAAACTACATATTTGAATCCGAATTCTTTCATCATCTGCTGGAAGATACCTTTGTAACCTTCAGCATCTGTGTGACCAGCCTCAACGTCAGCATCCGGCTTGAAGCCCAAACAAAGTTCTGCATCTTCTTCGTTACCGATACATACGTCTACAAACTGCATCAACGGTTTCATGATAGACTGTGCTTTTTCTTTAGTCCACAGTTTCTTACGGAAGTTCAAGTCAACAGAAACAGTTACACCGTGACGTTTTGCAGCTTCACAAGCCAGACGAGTCAACTCGGCAGCCTTGTCAGAGATAGCCGGAGTGATACCAGACCAGTGGAACCAGTCAGCACCTTCCATGATTACATCAAAATCGAAATCAGCAGCGTCAGCTTCAGCAATAGCAGAGTGAGCACGGTCATAAATAACCTTGCTAGGACGCATAGAAGCACCAGTTTCCAAGTAGTAGATACCTACACGGTCGCCACCACGAGCAATAAAGTCTGTCTTAACACCATATTTACGCAATGCGTTAACAGCAGACTGTCCAATTTCATGTTTCGGCAATTTAGTTACGAAATAGGCCTCATGTCCGTAGTTGGCACAGCTTACTGCAACGTTAGCTTCTCCACCACCATATACTACATCAAAAGAATCAGATTGAACAAAACGAGTATTACCCGGAGTTGATAATCTAAGCATGATTTCGCCTAATGTAACGACTTTCTTTCCCATAATCTTATGTTTCAATTTCTAAGTTATTAATATTATGAACTTTCAATTTATCATTCCAGCCCCATTTCAAGGGTTAACACATTGATTATATGAACATTAATATATAACACAACTAATATCACATACCTTTCGTGTGCGGGCACAAAGATACAACAATTTTCGTAATTACAAAAATTGTTATATATTTGTATCGAAAATATTAAGATTATTATTGTGTGCGAGCACAAAAACCTATATAAATAAAGGTTATCGTATGAATAAATTGCCCGAAAGGATCAGAATCAAAGACATCGCCCGTCTAGCAGATGTATCAGTGGGAACGGTAGACCGCGTTATTCACGGACGTAGCGGAGTGTCGGAGGCCAGTAAGAAACGCGTAGAAGAAATTCTGAAGCAGCTTGACTACCAGCCCAATATGTACGCCAGCGCTCTGGCTTCCAACAAGAAGTATACGTTTATCTGCCTTTTGCCGGAGCATCTGGAAGGCGAATACTGGACGGCTGTAGAAATCGGTATTCATGAAGCTATCGCGACCTATTCGGATTTCAATACTTCGGTGAAAATCAACTATTACGATCCATACGATTATCATTCATTCGTCAACGCCAGCGAAGCCATCCTGGCCCTGCAGCCGGACGGAGTGATGGTAGCTCCTACCGCTCCGCAATATACGAAAGGATTCACCGATCAGTTGCAGGCACTGGATATACCTTATATATATATAGACTCCAATATTAAAGAGGTTCCTCCCCTCGCCTTCTTTGGTCAGAACTCACGTCAAAGCGGATATTTCGCTGCTCGAATGATGATGTTACTGGCACGGGAGGAAAAGGAAATTGTGATTTTCCGCAAAATACATGAAGGAATTGTAGGATCTAATCAGCAGGAGAACAGAGAAATCGGTTTTAGGCAGTACATGAAAGAACATCATCCGTCTTGTACTATACTGGAACTTGACTTGCATGCCGAACGCAACGACGAAGATAACGAGATGCTGGACGAATTCTTCCGCACTTATCCGATGGTTAAGAACGGAATCACTTTCAACTCTAAAGCCTACATCGTTGGCGAGTACCTGCAAAGCCGTGGAAAGAAAGACTTCAATCTGATAGGCTATGACCTTCTGGAACGGAATGTCACCTGCCTGAAAGAAGGAAGTATCTCCTTCCTCATCGCCCAGCAGCCGGAACTGCAAGGAGCCAATGGCATCAAAGCTCTATGCGATCATCTTATTTTCAAGAAAGAAGTGACTCGTATCAACTATATGCCCATTGATCTGTTAACAGTAGAGACAATAGACTATTACCATAGCAAATAACAACAAAGTACAACTTTACAAGTACATTACATGGAAACAAAGTATTTAAGAATTAATCCTGCCGACAACGTCGCCGTTGCCATTGTTAACCTCCCGGCAGGAGAGCATCTTTCTGTAGATGGCATTGAGATTACATTGAATGAAGACATTCCTGCGGGACATAAATTCGCATTGAAGAACTTTGCTGAAGGCGAAAATGTAATCAAGTACGGTTACCCTATCGGACATGCACGGATGGCAAAGAAACAGGGTGACTGGATGAACGAAACGAACATCAAAACCAACCTCGCCGGATTGTTGGACTATACTTACAACCCGATTCAGGTTTCTTTGGATATTCCTCATAAAGATCTTACATTCAAAGGTTATCGTCGCAAAAACGGTGATGTAGGGGTAAGAAACGAAATATGGATTATCCCGACGGTAGGTTGCGTAAACGGTATCATCGGTCAACTGGCCGAAGGACTTCGTCGCGAAACTGAAGGTAAGGGAGTGGATGCCATTGTCGCTTTCCCACACAACTACGGTTGCTCACAACTTGGTGACGACCACGAAAATACGAAAAAGATTCTTCGTGACATGGTGCTTCATCCCAATGCAGGTGCTGTATTGGTAGTAGGCTTAGGATGTGAGAATAACCAGCCGGATGTATTCCGTGAGTTCCTGGGCGAGTTTGATGAAGACCGTGTGAAGTTCATGGTTACTCAAAAGGTAGGTGACGAATACGAAGAAGGAATGGAAATCCTCCGCGATTTGTATGCAAAGGCCTCTAAAGATGAACGTACCGATGTTCCTTTGTCCGAACTGCGTGTAGGATTGAAATGCGGTGGTTCCGATGGTTTCTCCGGCATTACGGCAAACCCGCTATTGGGTATGTTCTCCGATTTCCTGATTGCACAGGGAGGTACAAGCGTATTGACTGAAGTTCCGGAAATGTTCGGCGCAGAAACGATCCTGATGAACCGTTGTAAAAACGAAGAGCTGTTTGAACAGACTGTCCATCTGATTAATGACTTCAAAGAATACTTCCTGTCACATGGAGAGCCTGTAGGTGAAAATCCTTCTCCGGGCAACAAAGCCGGTGGTATCTCTACTCTGGAAGAAAAAGCACTGGGATGTACCCAGAAATGTGGAAAGAGTTATGTATCCGGCGTAATGCCTTACGGCGAACGTTTACAGAAAAAAGGACTCAACCTGCTTTCTGCTCCGGGCAATGACCTGGTTGCAGCCACTACTCTTGCAGCAAGTGGATGTCACATGGTACTTTTCACCACCGGACGCGGTACTCCTTTCGGCACTTTTGTTCCGACCATGAAGATTTCCACCAATTCAACCCTGGCTAAAAACAAACCGGGATGGATTGACTTCAACGCCGGTGTGATCGTAGAAAACGAACCGATGGAAAAGACTTGTGAACGCTTCATTGATTATATCATCAAAGTGGCAAGCGGTGAATTCGTAAACAACGAAAAGAAAGGCTATCGCGAAATTGCTATCTTTAAAACAGGGGTAACCTTGTAAACAGGTCGCTATCTGATACAACAAATATATCGAAGATAAAAGATACATTGTTAAAACAATAGAGTTGCTATCCCGTTCAACTTATCATTGAGTGAAGGATAGCAACTCTTTTTTTGTTATACCATATCATCGCCTGTTTTCTTAAACGTAACGCGGATTGTTTTATGGAAAGGAATAAAACGAGAAATCACAGCTATGACAACAGATATAACCAACAAATAACCCAGAATCTCTTTCAGTGCCAGCAACAGGCTTTGTTGTTGTAACGTATTATATAAGGAGTTGGTTGCCAACTGCGCAGCCTCATCATACGGATATCCCTGTGTCATCGCATTGTTCAGCGACTGGCTATAGCGTGCTGACGACAATGGATCAGTAGCAGTTATAGTCTCCGACAAAGAATACATATATTTTTGTTGCAGTCGATACAGTACATTACTATAAAAAGAAGTCGCCATGATAGGTGCCAGCACGGAACGGAAAATAATCAGGAAGAAAGCATTCGACAATAAGTATTTCGGATTCAAGTCTTCCACGGCAAACAGGGCAAAAGCAATAATCAAAGTCAACATACCCAAACCACGAAAGAAGATAGGCAGGTAGAGCATCTCATACGTACTATCCGGAGAAATGCCAAAATACAAAATGGCAAAGAAAATCACAAAGCAACTCATTCCTCCCGCTATCAGAAAACGGAAACGCCACCGTTGCCAGCGAAACCACCAAAAACAAATAAAGGCGCCGACTACATATCCCGGAAGCAAATAAATATAAAGAGAATAGGTATGCGTAGTATCTACTTTCAGAATAACAGTCAGATAGTTAGTCAGCAAAGTGGTTGATGTACTGAAAAACATCACAAGCATCATATAAAAATAGCCCACAATTGCTTTGGGTTGGAACAAAGGAGCCAGACTTACATAAGGATTCTCCAAACGGCTCTGATACCAGATGAACAGCGCAATCAGCATAGGTGCTATTACAATATAAATACATATCTTACCGGAAGCCATCCAATCGAGCACTTTGCCATAATTGATAACGTACATCAACATCAGCAACCCGGCCGAAATAACAAACATCTCACGGATATGCAGATCAGACCATGCGACAGCTTTTATGGGACGATTATGCCGGAAACAGATGATAACAAACAGAATGGAAATCAAGATCAATACCATCATAAAGTAGTACATATACTTCCAGTTATAATGATACGCCAGTAAAGCCGTTACCAGCATCGAAGCTTGTCCCCCACCGTAAACCAACGGATAAAAATAAGAATAGAACTCACTACGCACATTCTTCGGACTGAAAATCTTCTGGGCATAACGAATAAACCACAACATAAGAAACCCTTTCAAGAAACCGACAGCAAAACTACAGACAATCAAAATATCTGCGTTTTGCGTACGTGCACAAACCCAACTCAAGAAGAATTGCAGTACTAAATCAATCAATAACAGAGATTTCACGGAAAAGGCTGCTAACACCTTAGGAATAATCGGGTATGCGATAGCCATACCTGCCGAAGCAGCGTAATACCCCATCGTAATATCTTCCGAATTAGTACCCAGCGTGTTCGACACTTCCAGCATACTGCCTGTATACGAGCCATTGAGCATAGTGACCGGAAGAATCACGATGAAAATGCTGATAAGTCCAAGCCAATCGGGCACCCATTGACGAACAGGTGCCTCCAATTCCTTCATGGTAATCATTTGCGTAAAGCTTCTGTTTCCACCATCATCCCGGCTCTCAACTGTGCCATTTCTTCCGGAGAAACATCTTCCAAGTCGATACGCACAGGGATTCGCTGCTGCACCTTTACAAAATTGCCGGCAGAATTATCTGTAGGAACCAAGGAATATTTAGACCCGGTTGCCTCGGAAATTGCAGTGACTTCCCCGTGAAAAATCTTTCCGGGCACTGCGTCTACTTTAATACGCACCTGCTGGCCAATATAGATATTAGCAATCTGCGTTTCTTTATAATTAGCGGTAATCCACTTGTCCTTGTTACGCACCAAATAAGAAATAGTCTGTCCGGTCTGCACATATTGACCGGGTTCAAGCGTACGCCTACCCATATATCCATCATAAGGAGCAGTGAGAACCGTATAAGACAGATTCAGCTTAGCCAAATCCAGGTCTGCTTCTTTACGCAAAATGGCAGCCTCCGTACCGGTTGTTTTCTTACTTGTCTCCGCATATTGTGATAATGCCGCCTGTTTCTGTGCAACTAATGCCTGATAACGTGCCTTTGCTGCCTCATAAGCAGCTTTCGCTTGCTCATACTGCTGTTCCGGAACAGATTCTTCTTTCAACAAACGTTCAAAACGATGATAATCCTGTTCCAATTGCCAGAGTTTCGCTTTCGCTTCAGCGATGTTGGCATCCTGTACGGCAATATTCGTATGGGAAGTTTCAATACCCGAATGAAGAACATCCTGCGAGCCATGTGCATCCAACAATGCAGCTTCCGCTTCCTTTACCTTAATCTGATATTCACGATTGTCAAGCACCAGCAGAGTATCTCCCTGATGGACATATTGATGTTCCTTAAAACGAACCTCCTTGATATAACCCGAAGCCCGGACATTCAAAGGAGCTACATATTGATCTACAAAAGCATCATTAGTCACTTCGTAATTCACATAACGCCAGAAGTAATTAGCAGTCCACCAAAGTCCGGAGACAGCCAAACAGACACATACTAAATTTAAAACGATATTACGAACTCTTACTTTTTTCAGTTTCTTCTGTTTTTCTTTCCATTCAATTGCCATATCTGTTCTGTTTATTAAAGACGTCCACAAGCCTTCTGAAGTTGATAATAAGTATAAATCACACGAGTGCGTGCAGTGACCAACTGCAATTCCACATTCAAACGGACGGAATTCGCATCAAGTAAATCAGTCAGGATAGCCAGTTGATTCAGATAACGATTCTGCATAATACGGTAATTTTCTTCCGCTTGCCGGACAGACAGTTTTAGAGCCTCTACCCTCTGCAACGCTTCCCTGTGGCGTAAAAATGCCGAACGTACATCCATGCGGATTCCCTGCATTTTCTGTTCTTCTTCATTCTTCCGCAAAGACACCATCAGTTTGCTCTCTTTTACTTTATGATTGTTCTTGTACAGTGAAGATAAAGGATAGGAAACCGATACTCCCACATTCCAGTTATTGTTATACATATCCGCCAATGTACGTGAAACGGGACGTGCCAATGTATTCGATGCATATAGCGACACACTGGGAAGAGATAAGGATTGGGCAGAACGGATTTCATTCCTTGCCAATTCTGTCTGTGCGCGAAGCAGCCTCATCGCCGGATCATTTTCATACGCCTGAACAATATAGTCATCATAGGACTGCAAAGCAACTGCCTGATAGAGAATGGTTGTATCCGGTTGTAATAACAAGTTCTCATCCTGCCCCAACAAGATATTGAGTTGCTGCGATACAAGCGCAATGCTATTTTCCGCTTCCTCCAAAGACAGTCGGTCATTAGTCAGCTGCATTTCGCTCCGCAATACATCATTATTGGTAATCAGCCCCTCTTTTTTCATTCGCCGGATATCGCGTAACCGGAGTTCCGACTCTTCAATATTCCGTGTCAGTATCTCATGCTGCTTAAACAGACTAAACAAGTTCATATACTGATTGAGTAACCGTAACTTTATTTCCGCCTCATCGGTCAACGTTTGTAGTTCGGCAACTTGTTTTTCTATATCCGCTTTATGAATAGCACTTCGGATTTTACCACCCTGATAGAGAGGCTGTGCCAGATCAATCGCATAATTTTGTGACCAGTCCGGTGCTTCCGGATATGAAGGATCGGATAATCCCCGTTCCCAAACAACAGGCTGCCCTACAAATCCCCCTTTCAGTCCGATCTGCAGTTCCGGTAACTGTGCAGACCGTGCGGTCCGTATCCGCTCCTGCGCCATAGATTCTTTCATTACATCCGCCTGAAGTTGCAGACTATGCTGTACCCCCCGTTCAAAAAGCTGATCGATAGTGAGAAACAAAGAATCTGTTTGTGCATTTATGGATTGAGCAGCCAAAAACAGGCTAGATAAAACCGCCCCATACTTCTTATACATTTTCAAGTACATCGCATACACTCTTTAATTCAGACAACATAGTTTCAATGCTCTCTATACCAACAATTTTTTCTGCATATACATAAACCTGATCGAGAATCGGACGAATCTGTTCTTTAAATTCTTCCCCTTCGGGAGTCAGGAACACCAGTTTATTACGACGGTCGGCAAGATCTTCTTTCCGATGAACATACCCTTTCTTTTCCAGATTATTCATCAAATTGGTGAGACATGCCTTATCTTTTGCAATGCGTTCCGCCAATATCTGCTGACTAATTCCCTGCTCATGCCATAAACTACTTAATACCTGAAGCATCTCAAACGTAATACCCGCATTATTTTTTCTCAATGTCCGTTGCATAGACCGGCGGAAAGCCATACGGGTACGAACAATCTGCAACATGAGTTCTCTAAACTCTGCTCCTTCTCTCATTTTCTATACTCTTTTTACCTGTTTCGTTTCGGCGGCAAAGTTAGGTATTTCCTCCGAATTAGTCAAACGTTTGACTAATTTCATTTTCAAACCCTCTTTATATAATTTCTGACTATTCGTTCATTCACCCATTAAACAACTGTATATTAACGCCTTATCATACCATTCAAATATTTATCATTAAAATATTCAGGCAAAAAGTTTGTTCATCTGAAATCTTTTATTTTACTTTGTATCACAAAGTACTTTTTATATGGATAAAGATAAAGCATTAGAATCGGTAAATGAGATAAAAGAGTTGATGGAAAAGTCGTCCAAGTTTATCTCTCTAAGTGGTCTCGCTGCAATCATGGCGGGCATTTACGCATTAGCTGGCGCATACATCGCTACACAAGTTATTACCCCGGGCACACATTTAATTGTTGCTCTCGAACTAATGGCTATTATAGCTTCGCTCGTATTGGTAGCAGCTGCGGTCACCGCCTGCATCCTGTCCTATTATAAATCCAAGAAGACAGGACAGAAATTTTTCAGCCGCCTCACCTACCGGGCATTGTGGAACTTTTCTCTTCCGATGCTGACCGGAGGTGTTTTATGCATCTCCATCATGATGCATGAGTATTATGACATCCTGGCTTCCGTCATGCTTTTATTTTACGGACTGGCACTGGTCAACGTATCCAAGTTCACTTACTCCAGTATCGTATGGTTAGGATATGCTTTCATTTGCCTGGGAGTCGTAGATTGTTTTTGGGAAGGTCATTCACTGCTGTTCTGGACCATCGGTTTCGGCGGTTTCCATATTCTTTATGGCATATTGTTCTATTTACACTACGAAAGAAAGAGATCATAAATGATAGAAGCATTCCAATATATTAATAAAGCATTCGAAAGCAAGGTCCGGCTCGGTATCATGGCTATTCTGATGGTAAATGAGGAAGCCGACTTCAATTTTCTGAAAGAGCAGCTCTCTCTGACAGACGGCAATCTTGCCAGCCATACCCGTTCCCTGGAAGAACTGGGATATATCGTATGTAACAAAAGTTTTGTCGGACGAAAGCCACGAACTGTTTTTCAAGCAACCCCGCAAGGCAGAGAAGCTTTCAAATCTCATATTGAAGCTTTAGAGAAATTTCTAAAATCAAAATAAATAATTCATCAAAACACTACTGGCTTATGGACGCTTTCAATGAAAATTCAAATGAGCAACAGGCGCAGCAACCTATGGGATGTCTCCACCGTTTCTCCAAAACAATCAAGGTTGTCATCATCGGATTATTAATCCTTCTCTTGATGATACCCATGTTCATGATTGAGAATCTTATTTCCGAACGGGGACGAACCCAGGAAGAAGCTATCGACGAGGTAAGTGAAAAATGGAGTCTTGCACAGACCATCACTGGCCCTTACCTGAATCTCCAGTATCCGGTTGTCACTGAAAACAACGGCGAGAAGAAAGTTTCCATCAAAGACCTGATACTTTTTCCTGACGAGCTTATGGTCAACGGGCAACTGAAGACTGAAATCCTGAAAAGAAGTATCTATGAGGTCAATGTATATCAATCGGAACTGACATTGAAAGGGTCATTCAGTTCGGAAGAATTGAAAAAGAGCAGAATAGATATGGAACAGCTGCAGTTTGACAGGGCAGCTATTTGCCTGAATCTGACCGATATGCGTGGCATCAGCGAACAAATCAGCATCACTTTGGGAGATTCAGTTTACATCTTCGAGCCGGGTATGGACAACAGAGGCATAGATAATACCGGAGTTCATGCGATCGCTAATTTGTCGGAATTGAAGCAGAATAAAAAACTCCCTTATGAAATAAAAATCAAACTGAAAGGTTCACAGTCACTCAACTTTATTCCGTTGGGTAAAACAACCCGTGTAGATCTGAAAGCCAACTGGAATACACCGAGCTTTACCGGAAACTATCTGCCTAACAACCGGAATATTACGGAGAAGGAATTTTCCGCGCAATGGCAGGTTTTAAACTTGAATCGGAATTATTCGCAGGTGATGGCTGACTACAACACCTTGAACATCAAAGATATTGAAAACTCCAGTTTCGGTGTGAATTTCAAAATTCCGGTGGAACAGTACCAGCAGTCCATGCGCTCCGCAAAGTATGCCATTCTGATTATCCTACTGACTTTCGGAGTGATCTTCTTCACTGAAATCATGAACAAGACCCGTATTCATGCCTTGCAGTATTTATTGGTAGGACTAGCTCTCTGCCTATTCTACAGCCTGCTCCTCTCTTTCTCAGAGCACGTCGGTTTCAACCCGGCCTATTTGTTATCTTCTGCACTGACTATTATACTGGTAGGCGGCTATATGTTCGGAATTACCAAGAAAAAGAAACCATCATTAATCATGTCCGGCCTATTGGCTATACTCTATATTTATATCTTTGTTCTTATCCAGCTGGAGACTTTCGCATTATTGGCAGGCAGCTTAGGACTGTTTATCATTCTGGCAATAGTGATGTATTTTTCAAAGAAAATAGACTGGTTTAATGAATAATCGGCTTTTCTATTGAAACGCTTGACAAATGGCTTTTTATTTTGTATCTTTGAGAAAACAAAAGCAATAAGAGAAATGAAAAATCTAGGAAAAATTGAGACATAAAGGACCTTTAAACTGATACATTTTAGTATTAATACAGATATATCATGAGGTTGTGTCAAAACGTTGGCACAACCTCTTTTATATTTTACAGTTCTGC
>NZ_QVLZ01000062.1:0-35108 GCF_003435205.1 Bacteroides sp. AF32-8BH
GGCTTTGCGCATAAAAAAGGCTGTGTCAGCGTTTTGACACAACCTCTTTTTATGTAGAATATATGATCTATCAAACACATAGTATATATACCTAAAACAACAAATACTATAAATATGTATCCGAAAATAAACACCACCTTGCCAGTTGCTTAATCAGAAAAAAGCCACTCCTCAATGATTAAAAGGCAACCGGATTGATGATCCGTTTATTGCTACAGCCTTTATTTTTTATGTCGGCTAGCTCTTTTCTTCCGGATATCTGCTTTCATCTTCGCTGCACCCGAACCATGTTGTCCACGAATATACGTCGCTTTTTTCGCTTTCGTTTTCACCTTTTCCTCTTCTTTGGGCTTATCTTTCTTACCTTTAAAAACGATGCCACCCATGATTGCTTCTTCTATACTCATATAATCATTTATTAGTATTCAACATTTCCGATGGCAAAGATAACCCTTTTCTACGGATTTATTTATCTTTGCAAAGTTAACAATCGTAACCACCAATGGCAACAACAATTCTTTCTACAGAAAAGGACCCGATGGGAGCCGCTATTTCTGACTATTTCAACCATCATAGAGCTGATCGTTTGCGGGTATTTTCTTCTCAATTCGAAGAAGATGAAATTCCCGTCAAAGAACTGTTTCGTAGTATACAGTCTATGCCTGTACTAGAGCGCACCGCCCTGCAAATGGCTACTGGACGGATTTTGGATGTAGGTGCCGGAAGTGGTTGCCATGCGCTCGCACTTCAGGAAATGGGAAAAGACGTATGCGCCATTGATATTTCTCCCTTATCTGTCGAAGTAATGAAACAACGCGGAGTGAACGATCCTCGTCTCATCAACCTTTTTGATGAAACATTTTCCGAAACATTCGATACGATCCTAATGCTCATGAATGGTTCCGGAATCATCGGACGGCTGAATAATATGCCCGAATTTTTCCAACGGATGAAACGTATTCTCCACCCCGGTGGATGCATATTTATGGATTCCAGTGATTTGCGTTATCTTTTTGAAGAGGAAGACGGTAGCATAGTCATCGATCTGGCCGGAGATTACTACGGAGAGATCGACTTCCAAATGCAATATAAAGATGTAAAAGGAGACACATTCGACTGGTTATATGTAGATTTCCAGACTCTTAGCTTATATGCTTCCGAATGTGGTTTTAAGGCAGAATTGATAAAAGAAGGAAAGCATTACGATTACTTGGTCAAACTTAGCATTGCTTGAAAATGCATCATCATATAGTGACGGTATGTACTCCGGATAGCGTCACTATATAACCAAAATAGTAACGCCATCACATCAGGATAGCGTTACTATTTTTATATACTCATATATGTTCCGTTGGAAACATCTGATGAAGGTTCTCTTTTATTTCAGCATTTCATTAATTGCCTGCACAAGAGAAGCAAACTCTTCCTCATTATATAAACGAGTCAGCTTTACAATTTTCCCTTCCTTATCAATCAACACGTTTCTCGTTATTCCGGATTCACGTAATGCATACTTCGCAAAGATATCAGCTCCCGGATCCAGTCCTAACGGATAAGTGACTCCGGTAGATTTTGCAAAAGCCAGTACTTTGTCAAGCGGTTCGTCACGGTCAATGCCAATCAGAGCAAAGTCTGCATTATTTTTATGCTTCAACCAAATATCCTTCTCGATAAACGGCATTTCTTTACGGCAAACTCCACACCAGCTTGCAGTGAACTGCAACATGACAACTTTACCACGAAGGGAAGATAAACTCACTTGCTTCCCATCTGTCAAGGTAATTGTGAAATCCGGAGCCATCTCTCCTACCCGAACAATATATCCTGTACTATCTGCCTGAACTGATTTTGCATCCGCAGTTACTTCTACACTATCTGTTGCAACTTCAACATTCGCCGTTCCTTTCTTCTGTCCGGAACAAGCCCATATACCTATGGCTAAAAGCGCCACACTACATACATTCATAATTTTCATTTTCATCTAATCATTGGTAACTTTGCAAATATAAAAAAAGTATGCGATGTATTTGCATTTTTAAAAGAAATTCATACCTTTGCACCCGCAAAAGAAAAACGCCTCTTTAGCTCAGTTGGCCAGAGCACGTGATTTGTAATCTCGGGGTCGTTGGTTCGAATCCGACAAGAGGCTCTCCAGAATGAATGCTGTTTATCACATCAGATAAGCAGCATTTTTTATTAATATCTTCTTTAAGATTTTTGCTTACGAAATACTACCATACCCACAGCCAACAAAATCAAAAGAATTCCAATAACACTATTCAGGGTAAACAGTTCTTTAAAAACAAAGACACCGATCACAACGGCTGTCAGTGGTTCCATCGCACCTAAAATAGAAGTCAGTGTAGGTCCCGCATACTTAATTGCCCGTACCAAAGTTATATTGGAAATAGCCGTAGCCGGCAATGCAAGTCCTAAAATAATCAGCCATATATAACCGTCTGTCACCAGATGAAGCCCGAAAGTTGCCATAGCTCCTATCAGATAGAGAACAGCTCCCATCCCCATAACATAACATGTCAGTACAGTGGAATTGATTTGAGCGGCTCGTGTTGTTCGAACCCCAATGATGTATCCTCCGTAAGAAAAGACAGAAATACAAGCCGCCACCAATCCTACTATTGTATCACAACTTTTCGCCTCCAACTCTCCCGATGACAGTAAAGCAGCACCAAACAAAGACATTAAAACAGCAAGCATCACCAAAAGAGATTTCTTTTCATGAAAGAAAAACATCATTGCCAATGATACAGCCAACGGATACATAAAATGAATAGTCGATGCTACCCCCGTGGCTATATTCTGATAGGCAATGAGCAAACTGAATGAGGTGGTTGCCCGCAACAAACTTAATAAAAAAAACGACTAACAAATCTTTCTTTGCCAGCCGGAAATTACATCCCGAACACCATCCAAACAGTGTCAATACAATAGCAGCCACTCCCCAACGATAAGAAAGCACCTCGAAAGCCGAAAAACCAGCTAACAACAGAGTTATAGAAAAAAACGGAGCCAGCCCAAAAGTGGAGGAGGATACCGCCGCATAAAGTATACCTTTAATACGATTCATCGATATATTCAACTAATTCCAGATATTCACAATGCAAAGATTATAAATATTTCTTTAATGCCACCATTAATTTCATTTTTTCAAGCGGCTTAACCAGATATTCATTACAGCCGACCTTTATTGCAGCAATCCGGTCAGAATCGAAAGCATGGGCGGTAAGTGCGACGATAGGTAAGCTAGCATTAAACTTACGTATTTCAGCTGTAGCCTTCAATCCATCCAGTACAGGCATTTTCATATCCATCAACAACAAATCGACATGTTGGCTACGCGCTATTTCCACTGCCTTTTGCCCATTCTCCGCATGCAGTAAATCATAATGATCCTTCAGGATAGTAGACACCAGCTGATAATTACTTTGTATATCTTCAGCTATGAGAATTGTTTTCCGACCGGCACTCTTCTCCATCACTTCGTCATTCGCACCAAACTCTCCTCCGGAGATATTCTCTTCTTTCTTCTCTTCTACCATAGAAAGTGTATCGACTTCACAAGGTAAAAATGCCCAAAACAGCGATCCTTCATTGTGTACCGATTCAAAGCCGACTTTACCTCCCATAGCTTCTGCAATTGCCTTGCAAATAGAAAGTCCAAGTCCGGTACCTTGGGCAAACTCATCAAGTTTCTCAAAACGCTGGAATACTTTTCCTTTTTTATCATCAGCTATACCAATACCGGTATCTTTCACATAAAAATAGACGCCTCCATCCTTACATGCATATCCCATTTTAATAGAACCTTTTGAAGTATATTTGATAGCATTAGTGACATAATTCGTTATAATTTGTGCCACGCGATTACGGTCCAGAGTTACCTGACAACAGTGATAAGGATTGATTTCAGTTAACACGATATCCGGATTCTTCAGGCGCTGCTTCATGGAAGTAAACATGTTTTCAAAATGTTCGGATAAGTCGAACGGTTCGTATTTCAGTTCTACCGAACCGGCTTCCAGCTTGGATAAATCAAGTATATCATTTATCAGTTTTAGCAATAACTCATTATTACTATTAATAATCTGGATATAGTCCGCCTTTTCTTCTTCTCCGGCATAAGCCATCAACTCCGAAAAACCTACAATAGCATTCAAGGGAGTACGGATTTCATGACTCATATTCGCCAGGAACGCAGATTTCAATTTATCAGACTGCTCTGCCTGATGTTTGGCTTCCTGCAATTCCTTAATCATTTTTTCACGCTCCGTTACATCATCCACGCGAATTACAACACCATCCACAGATCCATCTTCAAGAACTACGGGAGTGGCAAACACTTCAACGGTATGCGCACTGTCCAACGAAAACTTCATCTGTTCCGTCTGTAATGAAACAAAAGCACGTTGCATCACACAATTTTCACAGGGAGAAGTACGATTATATGTACTTTTATAGCAAAGTTCACCTTTTTTGTAGGCTTCAAAAGAAAGACTTTTTGAACATAACGAAATATTTTCCCATTGAACCATATATTCCTTCGTGATGTAGGCCAACCCTGAATTCGTATTGTTAAGAACCAGTTCATTCTGTCGTACCAAAGCGTCCTGTATTTCTTTATTCTTTAGTAAGGTCAATTCAGTCTGCTTATAGGAATCGATATTTTGCGTCATACCGAACAAATACTTATAAGGAGCATCGTTCAAAGTTGTGGTTTCAACAAGGCCACGCGTTTCCCACCATTGATACATGCCATCTCCTTTAAAGTCAATGCGATATTCCACATCCCATACACCGCTTCCTAGTTCTACCGCCTTTTGCAAAGTTTCAGCAAACTTTTGTCGGTCATCAGGATGTACGAGAGTCAGATATTTCTCGACCGAATTAATTTCTGATGCCTTCTTCCCATTTTTATCAAAACCTTCACCGAAACTCACCCTGTTCTTAGCCGGCTCAAAAAACCAGGTGAAGGCATTCATCGCTTCCATAGTGACAGTTAACAGCTGTGCACGACGCTTCAGTTCATTTTGTAAACTCTGATCCCAGCGGGTATTTAACAGAAAGCGTTTGCCATCATCTTCAATTATACTTTTGCGAACAATAGTATCATAGCTGCGTCCATCCTTCAGTATAATACGTTCCATGCCGAAATAAGGGTTCCCAGTATTGTATACCTCTAAATCAGTCTTCTGAATACGCTCTACTTCTTCTTCACTCAGCACATCATAAGTAGTTTTATCTTCGCTGGTACCAAACATGAGCTTACTCTCTTCATTGCAAAAAACATAGCGGAAATCATTCTCTACATCTTTGATATGAACAGATAACGGAAGATTATTTAATATATTATAGAAGAACTGCTCCTTTTTCTGCACCTCCGTATTATTCTTTCGGGTACCAACATATTTCAATACCTTCTTATTAGAATCAAATTCATAAGGAGCACCGCTTATCGTACAAAATTGCCAGGTTGAGCTATCCGGTAACATAACCCTGCTATCAAAAGAAAAAGAAAAATCTTCCCCATTGCTCATTCTTTCCATTACTTCAGTAACCTGACTACGGTCATCCGGATGCAAAGTCTCCAGATATAGTGCCATACTAACTGGCTTAGACTGATCGTATCCATTCAGCGGTTCATTATCACTATAAAATAATTTGGGCACTGCATCAAATTCCCAAAACATGATGTTGGCTGCCTTCATAGCAAGCTCCGTTTTCCGGCGACTTTGACGGAGTACCTCTTCACTTTTCACCGTTTCTGTAATATCTTCAAAGATAAAAATGTAATTAACAAACTTGCCATCATTATCATAAAGAGGATTACCATTACATTTCAAATAGCAGGTCCGGGTACGCGTAGAGAAAAAACGTTTATCGGTTCTCTGTTTATCGAAATCATACAAAAAACTCATCTGTACCGGAACACAACGACGAACTGCTTCCTTCACCACGTCAGGAACCACAGAATTTTCATTTATGTTGAGTTTATTACCAAGAAGCGTTTGCGAGTCAGCGCCAAATATTCGGCAGAAGCTTTCATTGCATCTTACCAGAGTGCCATCGGCTGTGAAGAAACCTATTCCAACAGGAAGTGAATTAAATACAGTTAGTAATTGTTTGTGTTCCATTTCTTTATCCTTGAATAACTTAGAAATAAATATTTTATCTCCGCACTATGCAAATATATACACTTTTACGATTATAATATGATTTTATAGCGAACATATTATTGCCAGGTTATAACATACAATAAGGGGCTATCCACGATATTGTGAATAACCCCTATCTCAAATGACATCCCATATATTATCATTTTAAAAAGTACATTTTAATACTCCTCAATGACTGTATTTCCAAAAATATCCTTTTTAATAATTTTCCCATGACCGTTACCATATTCAATTATTTCGTTTCCAAAAATATCTTTTTTAATAGTTGTTCTATTCCCCTTATCATCCTCGATAATAGTATTCCCAAAGATATCTTTTGTAATCGTCTTTCTATTACCTTTGTCATCGCGAATAATAGTATTTCCCAGAATATCTTTCTCTATAGTTTTTCTATTACCCTTATCGTCCCGGATAATGGTATTTCCTAGAATATCTTCTTCAATAGTCTTTCTATTACCTTTATCATCACGAACAATGAAATTTCCTAAAATATCCTCTTCGATAGTCGTTCTATTGCCTCTATCATCACGGATAATGATGTTCCCCAAAATATCCTTTTCAATAGTCTTTCTATTGCCTTTATCATCACGAATGATGATATTCCCTAAGATATCCTTTTCAATAGTCTTTCTATTACCATTATCATCACGGATAATGATATTACCTAAAATATCCTTTTCAACAGTCTCTCTCCCTTGGTCAACTCCCGAATACTCATAATTATCTTCAACAAGATTTGCACCATAGCCCTTTATTATATAAGGAGCCAAAATAAACTGGGCAACAAACAGGATAAATAAAATCTTTTTCATGGCGTTTTTCTTTTGGTTTAGAACAAAAGTAACGCAGGAAAATCAGAATTAATAAGTGAATTCCATAATTGTCAGTAGGGAAAAACCTAAAATAAAAAGGATTAGCGCATGCAGTAACGGTATATCCATAATATACTACCTAATTGGTCCCCAGAATGGTCCCCCCAAAAAGAAATTCCTTGAAAGTACTTGACTTTCAAGGAATTCAAAGTGCTACTTGAGGTTCCTGGCGAACCTCTTTTTCTTTATTTTCCTTATTTATTAGATAAAACATTATCTTCATAAACTACTGAAAAACAACAAATTATTTATCACACAAAGAAAATAGAATAAAATAAGATAAAAGTTTGTAGTACCAATGTAGTACCAAATCAAAAAGAATCTCTATCTTTGTAGTACCAACTTATAAAAGTAAAAATATGGGTGCAACATTCATTTTGAGAACTGACAAAAGCGAAGGATATGCAACCTTATACGCTCGCATACAAAACAGGGTTCCAAAGATTAACATTCGAGTATCTACCGGATTAGAGGTTGATATAAAAGAGTGGAACAAATCTTTAACAGGAGCCAAAGCTCTAACAGCTTTCAGGACAGGCAAAGGAAAAGAACTTTACCTTAAACTAGACGCTATTTCATCAACGATTGACGCACTAATAAAAAATGGTGTAGCCATAACTTCCAACATGGCTAAAGAGCGTATACATGAAATAGTATATGCTGAACAGATAGCAGCCGAAAAAGAACGAGCAGAAGCCGAAGCTAAAGCCCTAGAAGAAGAACAGGCTACCAACTTCAACGACTTCATAGCACAATTCATTCACGAATGCGAAACAGGAAAACGGAAAAAGAAGGGAGGAACTACAAATATATCTCCTGGAACAATCAAAAGCTACAAAGGCTTTCAATCCCAGTTTAAAGCGTATCAGGAAACAAGGCTAAAGGTTATTGATTTTGAGGATCTGACAATAGAGTTTTATAATGACTTTCGATCATTCCTCACAGATAAGGAATATTCCCCTAATACTATTGCCCGGATGGTGAAGATATGCAAAACAATCTGTTATGCAGCCGAACAGCTTAAACTAATGGATGCGGCAAACGTCCGGTTTGGTTTTGATGTGATCTATAAAGATGTTGATAATGTCTACTTGACTGAAGAACGAATACAGGAACTTTATGAGTACGATTTATCCAATCGTCCGGCATGGGAAAAGATAAAAGATGTGTTTGTAGTCGGCTGTCTGACCGGGCAACGAGTAAGTGATTATAAGCGCATCAATTCAAAAATGATAGTTACCCTTACCGATGGCAATAAGTACATCAAACTTAAACAGGAAAAGACCGGAAATATCGTTTATATTCCTCTTGATTATCGGGTTGCAGCTATCCTTGACAAATATAACGGTACACTTCCCAAAGTCTACGACCAAAAGATAAACGACCATATCAAAGAGATTGGAGAGGCTTTAGGATGGACGGAAATAGTAGAGTTGGACGAACAACGGGGAGCAATGGAGTATACAGCAAAGAAACGTTTCTGCGACCTTCTTAAAACTCATACCTGCCGAAGAAGCTTAGCAACCAATATGTATAAAGCCGGGGCTTCATTAAGTTCTATTATGGCTATCACTGGACACAACAGCGAGCAGCAACTAAAGACGTACCTTAAACTGGATGAATCGGAAAAGAGCATGCTAGCAGCTAAAGAGAATTATTTCACGAAATTACGAATAGCAAAATAATTATTTATGGAACATATTAGAAGCTATTGTGAATATATTGATATGTATTTTCAAATAAATGAAAATCAAGAGAAACAAAATAAATACCACAAAGAGCAAAACAAGTGTTTGGATGCTATTTCTAACAAACTATTGTTGATGGATAAAAATAATAAAGAATATTACGCAAAGATGATAGCATACTATTTAGAACATTCAGCTAGTATTGATTTTGATTTAGACACTGCTTTTCGAAAAAATGATGGTCTTTTCCCGTATGACGACGCAACACTATGTGTCGTGGAATTAGTTTTACATATCTACAGACTTTTCTTTATGTGCAATGTTGATATGAATAATTATTTAAAACGCTTCACAATCCCCAATCTTATAAGCGAAAAAGAGAATAGCGACAATAGTATTATCTTTGACGAGATCCTTATCAGCAAAGTATATAACAAGTGCAATGGAAAACAATGGGAAATCATCTCTAAAGATGATTTCATAAATATAATTAAAAGTAATGGTGAAAACAATTCCTTAAAAATAAAAGATAAAGAGATTAATAGAACAAAATGCATATTTAAAGCAATAGCATGTCGAATTGAGGACAGAGAAAAACGTAAGCTATGGATTGAAGGCATAAAAAAGCATATCTTTAATGATGTAGATTTTATGAAAGCGACACTACAAACCAATAGATATGGTGCCGGATATAGTGAACTAGATGTTAATTTTAAGCCCTTTTTAGATAACCTATAAAAGTTCCACAATAAACTCACAACAATTATTTAATAACGCATTGATATTCAGATATATCTTTGCGTTATTTTTTTATTGTGCCACAATATCCCCAATATTACCACAATATAACTTTGTAGTTGAAGATAAGGACGTGCACACCCTGACTTCATAACCATTTAAAAGAATAAGTTATGAACGGTTTAAATTCAACTCAGCAAGCAGTTATAATGAGCTTCTTTGCTCCATTTATAGATGTGATTGTAGATAGAATATCTGAAAAGGTATTATCTGCAACAGCAAAGAAAGAACCCAAGTTTTACACCCGTAAAGAAACAGCGGAATTACTTCATGTGACATTACCTACTTTGGCAAGACTTACTAAAGACGGTCTAATAGCATCTAAACGTGTAGGTAGTAGAATCCTGTATGAAGCGGAAGCTATTGATGAGGCAGTAAAAAAACAGGTCGTATTCAAATATCGGAGGGCGTGACTATGAAAGAAAAGAAAAAGGCAGTCTCAACGACCGCCAATCTCCAACATAGATCCGGAAACAAAGATAACAAATCATCTCGAATAATTCAACAGGTACGATCTATTTTCTTATCTGGCCGGAAAGTAACAGCAAAAGAAATCAACGCTGAAACAAATTCGAATGATGCCAGACGTGTAATCTCCACCCTCCGTAATGATGAAGGCTGGGATATTAAAGACGTTCGCCTGGACGATAGAAGAAAACTATACTGGTTAGAGCCGGACAAACGGCAAATGTCTATTGATTGGGAGGGGATGCAGAATGAATAAAAAGTCTTTTGTTATATACTGTGATATAGGGGATCAATTAGAGCTACTCACCGACGAACAAGTAGGAGTTTTGTTTCGTTCAGTAGTGAAATATGCTAGTAATGAAGAAGAACTATCCAGTAATGACGGTATGGTCAAACTTCTTTTTTCGGTAATAAAGAAACAAATAGATCGGGACACAGAAAAATATAAAACAGTTTGCGAACGCAGAAGAGAAGCCGGAAGCAAAGGAGGCAAGCAAAAGGTAGCAAATGCTAAGCAAAACTTAGCAAACGTAGCAAATGCTAGCAATTGCAATCAAAACTTAGCAAACGTAGCTGATAATGATAATGATAATGATAGTGATAATGTATCTACTGAAGTAGATATTAAAGAAAATACTATCGTATCAAAGAAAGACGAGCTTTCTTTATCATCTCCATCCGAAGAATTTATAAAATTCAATCAATGGCTAGATAAACATTGCCCTTTCGTACTGAAGGTAAAAACGCAAATGACAGAGCCGGAATATCAAAAGCTTCTTGCCAAATACACCAAGAAAGAAATTAGCGATGTTCTTGAAAGCTTGAACAACTGGAAAGACTTCCCAAAGAAACGGACTAATGTATATCGCAGCACATTAGACGAATTGAAGAAGAAATTCGGAGAACGATAATTTTAAACTGTTACAATCATGGCAAAGACAGAGAAAATCTTAATAGACAATATATGCCCGCTGTATGATTTGGAATGTGAGAAGGCAGTGCTAGGCACATTAACCAGTCCTGTATTATCCAATGGGGAGATACCGGAGAATCTGACGGAAGATTGTTTCTATGACGAATTTAACCGCAACATATTCCGGGCTATTCTTGCAATTATATCCCGTGGAGATCATCCCGAACCAATCGCAATAAAAGGGTGTCTTGATAAAATGGGAATATCTTTCAATGTGGCCGAATTATTAAAACGCCTGGATGGTATGACGCTTGATTTCAATCAATACGTAAACCGCTTGTTTGATTTGAGTGTACACCGCAAATTTAGGGAGATAGGTTTGTTTCTTCTGAAACATTCCGCCTCGGAAGAGGAAGATATTGAACAGGTGCAGACAAAAGCCGTCGAATCCCTATCCGGTATGTTCCGGCAATCTTCGGACAACATATACACGTTAAAGGATGGTTTGACGGGAGTACACCAACAAGTGAACCGCAATCTTTCCGGCCAAACAGCATTAACCGGAACGCCTACCGGATTCGATCAGTTTGATAGAAGGTCAGGAGGATTGCAAAAATCCGATTTGATAATCATTGCGGCAGAGCAAAGCATGGGTAAAACATCCCTGTTAATGTCTATTTTGCGGTTTGCGGCACTTTCAGGCACAAAGAGCATAATCTATTCAATGGAAATGAGAAAAGAGCAAATTGCGTCCCGTTTGGCTTCTATTGAAAGCGGAGTACCGGCAAATCAAATCATGTACTCTCAATTAACAAGCTCCCAGTTAGAAAGCTTTGATAAAGGGTTGGCTAGATTACTTCATCTTCCGATATATTTCGACGATAACAGTACCAGCAATATAGACAGTATAATAAACTCTATCCGGTACATGAAACGGAAGTATGATATAGACGGTGCGGCTGTTGACTATTTGCAGATTCTCAACGTAAACATGAAGGGAGCTAATAAGGAGCAACAGATGGGCGACGTGGCACGACGCTTGAAAAATCTAGCAAAAGAGCTTGATATCTGGATTATCGCATTATCGCAACTCAACAGAGACAAAGATAACCCGGTTCCCTCTATAGCCCGTTTACGTGATAGCGGACAAATAGCAGAAGCCGCCGATGTGGTTATGTTGATTTATCGTCCGGAGGTGAAAGGCAAACCATATCCGGGAGAGTTTTCCCATGTAGACACCAAAGGTACGGCAATGATAGATATTGCCAAAGGCCGAAACATCGGGATAATGAAGTTTATTTGCAAGTTCGATGCTCCGACCACTCACTTTTACGACTTACAGGATATACCTATTTCGGCAAATATTGAACCTGATCCCTTCTAGCTATGGAAATAGAAACAATCTACGGGCAAGTGATAGCGAAAGCAAACAACTATCAAGCCGTACCGGGCAAAGACGGCCAGAAACGGATCATCAAAAATGACCGGATCAGGGAGTATGAGAAATCCTTCTGCCTACAATGCAAGAAGTATCGAGGAAAGCGCATTTCCGGTCGTTTCAAGCTGTTTATTCGTGTTTGGCATGGGAATATTCGCTTCGATCTGGATAATGCTCTAAAAACGATCCTTGATTGCTTGCAAATGGTGGAGGCTATTACAAACGACAGCCTATGTTTTGAGATTCATGCCGAGAAACGGATAGATCGCCGGAATCCGAGAGTAGAGTTTGGTATGGAAGAGATAAACGAGCAAAAAAATATATTCAGCCAAAATAAAGCGATTTAAGCCATTTTCTTTTGCGGGATGATAAGATGTTCATCTTTTCGGAGAAAGTCGCTAATATAAAAACAAGATTTTAAAATGGAAAGATTAAAGCGCATAAAATATCCTCCATTAAAGGATAAATTTAAAAAGTACGGTGATTCTTTCGAATTGGTATCTAAAAACGAAAGCAACCGAATGTACTGCTACCGAAGAACCACCCCGGAAGGGATTGTATATTTTGAGGTGTTCCGGTCGAATCTGGAGAAGGACGAAAACGAACAGGTTTATGAATCCTATCCCCGTTCATCACAATTTGGTGACACAGCTTGGTGTATCAGAGATGGCGAGAACGCAATGAAGAAAGTATTGAAATATATGCAAAAGACATTTTCAAATTAAATAAATTATTAACAATCAAAATTTTAAAGTCATGGAAAATAAAGTTTATGAAATTGGTAACCGGAATGATTTAAAATTCAGTGTACAAAAAACTACCCCATACATTATTAGGGGAAACGCTAAAGAGATGATGCCCGAAGAGATTACTTTTCTTTTTGAAGAAATTGATCCTGAATCTGATTTGACAGAAGATAACAATCTGGTATGTAGTATCAGTAAGGAAGAAGCCGTAAATCTGGCAATCCGTTTGCTAAAGCTTAGTACGGAGAGAGTACCGGAAAACGGGCTATTGTTGCACAACTTTTCAGGACACGATTTTTCCGTTCATCATGCCAAAGAAGATGGTGTACATATTGATGAACCTATTTTCGAGATCGGGAATTTGGAGGCGGACGATATTGCGGAGGATGGAACCATCTCCGTATGTCTGACTAACGAATCAGCAAAAGAGTTAATTAAAGCGTTGGCAAAGATTGTATAACCCAATACCGGGTAGGTCTGTTTTGAATGATCTACCCGGCATAAAAAAATTAAATGACATGGAACAAATAGACGAAAAAAAGAACTCCGAAGAATTAATAGGGCTTATTAATTCGGGAACAAAGGATATTTTCAATAAGAAAGAAGTTGCTTCACGTTTGGGTGAAGATGTGGCTAATCGCATAAAAGACAGATTGGAGGAAAAGAAAGATGAAAAAAGAGGAAACTAAAAGAATCTGTGTCGGTTCCGGTGACACAACTTTTAGACGGGACTTTGAAAAGATGCTTAGCAAATTGCAAGGCATTATAAGCCGCCAAAAAGTAGAAGAGTTTGGTATTGAATTGAACACCGAAGTATTGCAAGATTTGATTGCTGGCGGTGAAAACACCGGAAAAACCGTATTGGAACGCCTTAATAAAGACCTGTTGGATGATGCCAGTTTGCCGATCATACGCAGGCAGAAGGAACAGATGTACAACCAGCTCTTGCAGGAGTTCGAACAGTTGAAGGTAGCCGTGCGCAAGTCGGTGAAAGACTTTCCTTATGTCCTTCCAGAAATGTACTTCATTGGTGATGACGGCTGGATTCACGCCCAGGAAGAAGCGTTTGCCCTGTGTGATGAACAAGGAAAGATTTACATAGACAAGCCGGAGCAGATAGAAGTTTATCATCAGGCAATAAAAGCCGTTGATGAAATAAACAAGCTTCAGGAGATGGCAGCTAAGTATTATTGCAGTGCTCTAGGACATAGGGCAGTGATAGGCTTTGAAAAAGATACTGCCCGCCTTTATCCCGGTGCTTTGATTGAATGTCATTCCAACGGTATTTTTGTGAGAATGTTTGAAAGAAAATAAATCTAGTTATTTCGGGCAGGTTATCTGTGTGGATCCTGTCCGGTTATCTAGTAAATAACAGGGCTTTAACAGAGTGAAATATGAAGTTTGAAAAAGGAAAATCAGGAAATCCCAAAGGTAGACCAAAGGGAGCTAAGGGAAAAGCAAAGTCCGATTTAAAAACATGGGTAGCCGAAATATTAGACGGAGGCCGTGATAAATTTGAACAGGCTTTGAAGTGCATACCTCCACAAGACTATATCAAAACATTCATGGGACTTCTTAATTATTCGCTTCCGAAGTTGCAAAGTATGTCTCCAAATGAAATGCTTGATGAAGAATACAAGAGACTGGAGGAGCTTTTAGAGAATGCACCTGACGAAGCAATAGATCAGATTGTTGAACGAATAAACAGACTAAGAGATGAAAGCAGAAGAACGGAAGCAGAAAATAGATGAAATATTATCTGCCATTAGAGAAAATCCCGTGCTTTTTAACGGGATATCTCCTTCTATGTGGATTGAGGTAGAGAATAACCCGGTAAATCCTGAATGGTTGAAGATTTGTCAAAAGGCTGTTGACTGGCATTATCAGGAATACGGAAAGCGTGATACGGAAAGCGTGTTTGCCAAATGCCTTAATATGGCTAAAGTGCAAAAGGAGAATAGCGAAGTATGAAAGATAACATTTTAAACTTGCCAAGTGATGTTCTTGGCGACATATTCAAAGAGATTTATTCGGAGTATGAGAAAAGCATCCGTAAAATGTTCTCCGCTCCGCCCTGTGAGATAGAGATAACCGCCCAACAGGTTGCAAAGGCTTTTGATAAAAGAGGGCTGATAGAATACGCTCCACAATTCTACATCTTTGCCACTGGGGTGTTTATCGGGATCAAGGACAGGTGTAATCCCTACCAAGAGATTAACGAATGGGTTGCCGCCTATCGGATGGCTAAGGAGATGAACGTAGATGTCTCCGTTATAAATCCAAAGAAAGCATTTGAGTATTATCAACAAAAAAATAAATAGTTATGAAGAAATCTGTTATTATCGGTGGAAATACGTACAATCTTACAAGTCCAACCATTAAAGGCATAACATTAGCCGGGAAATGCCTGGGAGATATTCCCAACAAAAATGATATTTATGAAATATTGAACGAGAAAGATAAAGATACTTTATGTGATACACTATCTTATTTCATTGCTGGAGATTTATCTCTTGCTAAAAGGCTAAGTAAGGGAGATAAGAAAGAAGTTGTAGAAGCGATAAAAATAATAATCGTTGATTTTATTCAACCGATATTACTACGTGCTAGCCTCATGGCTAAAAATGTGTCATTAATGGCAGCAAAACCTAAGCTATGAAAATCAAGAAAGATTTATCCGGTTTGGATTCTTTCATCCAAGAAGTCGAAGATGAAATTAATCAGGGCTTGATAGATGCGGCTCATAAGGCTGTTGATACCCAGAAAGTAAGAAATGAGAGTAGTAAAAAGACTTATGAGAACCACACTTGGAACTTGCGTAATGCTCCCGGTGCCGCTGTTGTTCGCAATGGGGAAATCATTGATTTATATGTTCCGGCAGATGGAGAGCATGCCGAAGCGAAAGCTAAAACCGAAAACCTTCTAATCTACGGGAAACGCCCTAAAAACGGGATTGTTGCAGCGGACGGAATGGAATACGCAAGCTTTGTATCAAGCAAAGGTTTTGATGTCATGGACACTGCTCGCCATGTCTTAGAGAGAGAAGTAAAAGAAAATGTAACAACTAATATTAAAGTAAAATGGCAGGATTGAAATTTACGCTAGAAGCAGATGTAAAAAAATTACAGGAGCTAAGAAAGGAAATAGAGAAGGTAACAGTAGCGATAAGCAAATTGCCTTCCGATTCTCCACAAATAAGAAAACTGGAAACACAGTTAAGTCAGTTAAGAAAAGAATACGATGGGATAGAAACTTTGCTTTCCAAAGTTCAATTAATGGGTGAAGAGTTGGCAAAATCAGAAAATTTGATAAAACATACTCGGAAACAAACCGATGAAACCAAGAAAGCTACAGAACACTTTGAAGCAGAAGCCGGTTCACTTGCCGCCCTTGAAAAGCAAGCCAAAAGTTTGACAAAAGAATGGCTTGCAATGTCAGAAGCCAGAAAGCAATCGGATGTGGGACAGGGCAAAGTTAATGAATTGGCAAAAGTTAACGCTCAAATAAAGATTGAAAAAGATAATCTCCGGGCCTTGCAAAAAGAATACGTTAACACACAGAAGATACAGGATTTGCAAGAAGGCTCCATTAAGTCTTTAAGGGCAGAATTGAGTAATTTAAATGCTGTATATGATTCTTTGGGTAGAAGCCAACGGAAAGGAGCATACGGAAAAGAGCTTTTGAATGGTATTCAAACTGTCTATAAAGAACTGGTAGAAGCGGAGCAGGCTTCAGGAAGGTTTCAGAGAAATGTAGGTAATTATGCAAGTGCATGGAATGGACTCGGTAATTCAGTGCAACAGGTAGCCCGTGAACTTCCTTCACTAGCTGTAAGTGCAAATACTTTTTTTCTTGCAATATCAAATAACCTTCCGATATTAGTTGATGAAATAGCAAAAGCTAGAAAAGAATATGCAAATTTCAAGGCAGAATTAAAAGCAGGAAATAAAGATGTCAAGGCTGTTGCTCCCGTATGGCAACAGCTTACAAGATCTATTTTAAGTTGGCAGACCGCTCTTGTTGTTGGGCTGACTTTGCTTTCTGTATACGGGAAAGATGTAATTAAATGGATTGGAAGTTTAGGAAAAGCAAGAGATGTTACCCTTGATTTGCTTTCAGCCGAACAAGAAATGGCATTGGCTAGAAAGTCCGCATGGTCTAGCATAGCCAAAGAGCAAACTCAACTTGATATTCTGTATAACAAATTAAAAAATGTAACTCTTTCCACTACAGAGAGGAATGCGGCTGTTCGTGAGTGGGTTAAAAACTATAAGACTCATAGTGATATATTAGATGGTGAGAATGTGGATTTGCGTAAGTTAGAAAATGCCTATAGGGCATTAAGTAAGGAAATTTACGCTAATGCTGTAGCAAGGGCTTATGCTGATAGAATTGCGGAACTGTCGGTTCAAAGAGAAAAAGAAGAAATGAAACGACTAAATCAAAAATTAACAATTGCTAAAGCTGAACAGGAATTAGAAAGAGTTACGGCAGAATACAATAAAAAAGCAAATGAAGGATTTGGAACGGCTACAGCCAAACTTGAAGCAAAAGACAAGATAATTCAAGCTCGTAAAAATGTTGAAGACCAGAAGAAAATATACAATGATCTTGTTAATAATGTAAATGACTATGATAAAAACATTACTGTTATTTCAAATCACATAAAAACTTTAGATTTATTCCCTCAACCTAAAGAAGGAACCTATGATTATTGGAAACAACAGGTTGAGATAGCCGATAATGCACTAAAACAAATTCAATATTCTTATTTAAAGGTTTTAAAGTCAGGAAGTACCCAAGGTGTACCGGAAGAAGTCGCAAAACAATATAATGCTCTCATAAAGCAGAAAACGGAAGCCGAGGAAAAACTAAAAATTTATGATGATAAAAGGCTTTCTAAAGAGTATAACTCTATTTTAGACCAACAAAAGAAGATAGCCAATCTTTTGGATAAACAGGCTCTTGAAAGAAAGCGAAGAGAAGAAGATTTGGAAAATCAGGTTATACAAGTTCGTATTGATGCTATGGCAGAAGGAGAAGCCAAAATCCGTGCTCAACGTGAATTAAACAACAAATTGGAAATTCAAAATTTGAAACGTCGGAGAGAAGATTATGTTCGGACGGAAATTGAATATCAGAAGAAAATATTTACTGAACGAGAAAGGCTAAATAGCATCTATACTAAAAAATATAAAAAGAAAACATTTGACCCTTCTTCTGTTAAAGTTGATACTTCTCTTTTTGATAATGCTATTGAAATCATAAGCAAGCGACAATTAAACGACCAAATACGCAGTCAAGAAGAGGCGTGGAATGAATATATCATAAAATATGGTACATTCCAACAAAAGAAAGAGGCTATTACCCGAAAATATACGGATGCCATCAATAAAGCTGCCAATGCCGGAGAAGCAGCATCCTTACAAAAGGAGTTTGAGGAAGCTTTAGCTAACTTGGATTTGAGTAAGCTTAAAGACGAAATAAATTGGGAAATGATTTTTGGGAGTATAAGTAAGGCTACCAAAGAACAACTAACCAAAATAAAGAAGCAGTTGCAGGAGTTTAAGAAGTCTCCTGAATTCAAAAATGCTACTCCGGAACAAATACAAGTTATTGAAACCGCAATAAATTCCATTAATGATGCTCTTGTTGATAAAGGTGGTTTCTTTGGAGGTTTATCAAATTCGCTTACTGAATATGAGGATGCCGTAAATAAAGTAAAGGAAGCTCAAGAAGAATTAAATAAAGCGTTAGAGTCTGGCGATGAGGTTGCAATAGAAAAAGCTCAAAAGAAGAAGAATGCAGCCGAAAATACACTAGCCAATGCACAGACCAATGTTGAAAAATCCAGAGATAAGGCAATTAGTAATATAACGGCTGTTGCTGATGCTATGAAGCAACTAGGAAGTGCGGAATTTAACCTAAGTAGCTTTGGTAGTGCTGTTGGAGGATTGGTAGATGCGTTAAGTGAATCCGGTAGCAAAATAGGGGGAATTATTGCAGCCATCCTTTCTCTTCTTGATGAGTTCGGAAAAGATGGTGGGATAGAATTTGGTAAAAACCTTGTTAACAATGTTATCAGTGCCATCGGTGGAACTATTGAGGTTCCGTTCAAAATGTTAGGAATTGATTTGGGGCTCGGAGGTGCAAACTATTCTGATTACAACGAGATGGTAGCCAAGTATGACGTATTACTTGATGTTTGGGATCAACTCTTAGATAAGAAAAAAGCTTATATAAACGAATCATACGGAGCGGAAGCAACCAAAGCGGGCAAAGAAGCTTTAGACCTATTGAAAGCCGAAAGAGATATAACTAGGGAGCTTGCTAGTTCACGACTAGATGCTGGAGCAAGTGCCGGTAGTCACTCCATGGCGTATAGAATGTGGCAAGGTTCCTATAAATATGAAGGTCAGAACTGGAAAGATGTAGCTGGAGAAATATCTAGTGCTCTTGGAGGTGTCGAATTCAGCAGTATGTGGAACTTGCTTTATATGTCAGCCGATCAACTGGAGTGGATAAAGACCAATTATTCCGGTCTATGGTCGCAAATGGACACGGATTTTAGAGGTTATTTGGATGATATTATCCAATACGGAGAGACGGAGGCGGAAATCATAGAATCAGTAAAGGAGCAGATTACAGGAATATCCTTTGATAGTTTCCGAGATAGTTACGTAAGCCTGTTATCTGATCTTGATAGCACCAATAAAGATTTTGCCGATAGTTTTGAAGAGTATTTAAGAAAATCCATACTTCAGTCTGTTATAGCCAAGAACTACGATACTAAAATACAGGAACTTTATGATAGTTGGTCTAAAGCTGGAGAAGATGGAGTATTCAGTGAATCAGAAGTAGACAGGTTGCGTTCCATGCAACAAAGTATAACAGATGCGATGTTGGCGGAACGTGATCGACTGGAGGAAGTTTTTGGATGGTCTTCCTCTTCATCCCAAGAAGCTTCGAAGAAAGGCTTTGCCACTGCGTCGCAAGATTCAATCGACGAACTTAACGGGCGTTTCACCGCTTTGCAAATTGCCGGAGAAGAAATCAAGAGTCAAAGCGTAGAACAAACTAGGCTATTGGATTCTATAAACTCGATATTACTTAACATAGATCCTTCACAGGCTTCTTTCAAGATTCCCGATCTATCAAACAGAGAAGCATTGAATAGTATTTTTGCAGCTGATATAGCAATGAGGGCAGAATCTAACGCCCAGTTACAGGCGGCTATAGTTAACCTAACCGGAGAAGTTCAAACGATTAAAAACAATGTTAGTGAGATGTTGACCTTTAGTGCGGAAGATAGGATAAATCAGCAAACTATTGCCGATAACTCTAGTAGTCTTAATAAAAATCTTCCTAAGATAACCCAGGTATTAGACGGTATTAAACAAAATACTAACGGTTTATCACGTCGTTAATTTTATTCCATGCCATTATAGAAGAATCCCCGACCGCTTGTGATAAGTAGCCGGGGATTGCTATTTTTTAATTTTAATAGTACCGTTATTCTATAATTAGCTCTAATTTATGATAAAATACTCCTCAATTTATCTACAGTATCAAAACGTGAAAAATCAATAGAATAATTACCCCCAAGTTTAGATAGCTCTTTTTTATATAAATTACATTTGTCTTGATATTTGCTGATATATTCCTCTGTGATATACTTATCACTCATTTCACCAGCTGTTACTTCTTTGTATATGACAAAGATATCGTTTATAAAACATCTATTATAGATTTCAAATGCTTTATCGGGGTTTCCTGCCAATAATTCTTTTTTGGCACTTTCAAAAGAAACATCAGTACCATTTATTATATTATCTTTTATCCTTTTGACATTACTAGTCATACCCCATAACTTGAAGAACAAAATAATCTGTAATACACCAAATACGATGATTACAATAGATGCGAATAGTGTGATATTTTCCATAATTCAGTGTGTTTTATGTTATACAATGCACAAACGTACAAAAAGAAGAAACAAAAAACAACTATTATAAATGTTTTCTAATTTTGCGGAAGATACAAAGTAAAAGAGCGTCACCCGAACCACTAGATAGACGCCCTTCCCTAATTCATAGTACAAATATACTATTTACTTTTAAATATCGTACTATGTTTTCAGAAATCAACGAAAAAACAACGGTAATTGTTGGAGTGAAAGGTAAAAAGCAGAAGGAGATAATCAAGGCGAACAAACCCTTTTCGATCCGTGTCCTTTATATTGGGTACGGGGTTTATGATATTGTGTTCACTTACCAAGAAACAATCGTTTTTCAACCGATTTCAGACGAACAGTATATGGAATATAGGAAATTGTGTTATTTGCGCCCTATCAGGGCTAAAAACTATCTTCTTGATCTTGTAAACTTTGACGGTACACCATACTGTAGGGGAGATTTTCAATTTATAGGTAAGGATGATGAACCGACAAAGGCAATGATAGCACTTTGGCAGGAGATAGAAAAGAGTTTATTTAAACGAGATAATCAACATACATAGATCGGGGTTGGTTGATAATATCCCCTTCGCCATTTCGGGCAAGGGAGTTTCCCGGCAGAATCCGCAAAACCGATCCGTGCGTGGACTGGTTATAATACTGAAGAAAATAATCCATCCGGTTTTTGCCGGAGTGTTTTCCGTATTTCCGGGGAAAATTCCACTAAAATTGATAATCAAGTATTTACGTATTAAATATGGGTTAATCACACATTTTACTTTTAAAGGTAATTGTGAGTTACGTTTTAAATACGGGAATTATCGTGTTTCCTTTATTGCCTGAAGATGAAAAGCTGACCCAAACATTGTTTGTATCAGGTCAAAGAAGATTATCAATGAGACGGAAATTTCTGCCCACATGAAAAGGGTAGCCGGATTTTCGGCATACCCCTTCAAATTGCGAATGATATTATTGAGGCTTCCACAAAATAGTGGACGTTGACTCCCTGTTATTAACAGCAAATTAACAGTGATTAAATAAGATATAGAAACGCCCGCACAGGTTAGCAAATCATGTACGGGCTTTCTCTTTATTTTTTCTCTGGCTTAATAAACCCGATCGGATTACGTGGCTTATTCTCCATCTTCTTTTGCGCCTGAAGCTCGGCTAAGGTCTGGTTGATTAGTTCCAGCTGCATCCGGGTATCGTCGTTTATGTCGTTGTAGTCCGCAAATACTTCCTCTATGTATTCTTTTAGCTCTTTGACTTCTTTCTCAATATTGCCTAACCGGTCTACGGGTGGATTAGCCAGCATTTGCCGGATAGCGACAAAGGCACGCATGATCCCCCGGTTTATTTCTATTGCAATCTTTGAATTAAGAACACTACTAAGCATTGCCACCCCTAATTCAGTGAAGGCAAAAGGCATGTATTTAAAGTTGCTTCCTCTACCTTTGTTCAAGATACCAATTTGGCATCTTGAAAGTTCTTCTTTTGTTAGTTCAAACATAAAGTCCTCACCTTCAAAACGTTCGATGTTACGTCGTACCGCCCGTTTCAGTTGTCCGGTTTCGGTTCCGTACATTTCAGCCAGATCGAAATCAAGCATTACTCTTTGCCCTCTTATTTCGTATATCTTACTCTGGATTAACTCTAGCTGGTTCATGCCTATTCTACTTTGATATGAATCTCCGTACCACAGTTGGGGCAAGTGAGAGAAAGACCGTCTTTCTTTGGTTGCTCGAATAGCTCTGTTACTGGACAACCTATAGCGTCCGCTATTCTTAAAAGTATCTCCGTAGATGGGTTGCCGTTGATATGAGTGCTCAACGTCACCCGTGATATTCCCATTTTGTCGGCTACTTCATTTACGGATGTACCGTTACGTTTCATAGCTTCTTTAATCATTAATCTATCTATCATAACTATAAGTATTAAGTTCTTTGCAAAATTACATAGAATAACGAAATGTAAAACGATTGGCTTACTAAATGATGTTAAATTTAAAACGATAATAATTCATATTCTTGTATAAGTAAAACGATTGGCTTACATTTGCATCATCAAAGTTAAACCAATAAATAAAAAAAGATATGGCACGTTACGATTTAAGCAAGATAATGAAGAGAGCTCACAACCTTTACAAAAACGCTCATGCAAAGTACCCGACATTTGCCGATGCACTCCGTAAATCTTGGAGCATGGCAAAGTTTGAGGTTAGAGTAGCCGAAGAACGCCAAGCAATCGAAGCGGAGACTAAAGCACGTGAAGCAAAGGTACGTGAAGAGAACGAGCAAGCCGCAATTAGTTCGGTTCTTCTTCAGGCACAAATCGAAGCCGACCGGATCAGAAGAGAAGCGGAAGCCAAAGCGGAACGCATGAAAGGCGAAATAGCAGCACGCAAAGAGGGTATCTCTTACAATGAGTACCAAAACCGTATTAATCGTGCAATGGGCTACGGGTGTGGCTCGTATTGCGGTGACTAGTTTTTTTATTCATAATATTTGATTTGTTTTCATGGAAGTACTGGTTTGTGAAAATAGGTGCTTCCCTTTCACTGAATTATTAACCGGATGGGATCGTAAAACGCTACCCCATCATAAAACATATACAATGACAGACACAAAGGTTTACAAGCTCCATGAGAGCAAGCAAGTGGAGGATATTGCTACCATGCTAAAGATAGAAGGAATAAAGTATAATGTATTCGAATACGAAGAGTACACAGCAATAGAAGTGACCGGTACACCATTAGAGATAATAAGAGCCTCCACGATATATCAACAGGTTGCAACCATTAAGCTATAACGAGATGGAGATATTGATAGTATTCGGATGCCTATACACTGGCTATAGGATATTCAAGAAGCCCGGCGAACACTTTTTTGATATTTAATCAATTATGAACGCTACACTAATTATTTGTATCATCCTTCTTGCTTTCTGCGTATGGGATGAAATGTTTAACGATAACAACAGGAATCAATCAATATAAAATATAACTTTAATAACAATGGAAACAATTGACTTACAAGATTTAATCACAGAGAAAAATGTAGAATTACAAGAGTTCATCAAAGAGCAAATGAGAGTACACCAGCTTAGTAATTTATCAATAGACCAAAGAGAGTTAATGATAGATACTCCAGCAATAAGTACAAAGCAAATGATTGATGCTTATTATTCCACGATCCAACATGTGGCAGCTCGGCTGATTGAATTAGAAGGCAATAATGAGGCATGGAATAAACATCGAGTTATTATTATGAAGAAAGTAGCAAAAGAAGAAAAAAAATGTAAGAGAATAGAGAAGAAAGCCCGAAAACATGAAAGATGTAGCCGGAAACTCACACAGGAATATAACAGAAAATATAATACTAATATATCGTGATAACATTTAAGTCAGGGGACTTCGGTTCCGGCACATTAGTTGACGCCATCAACATAGCCACCCCGGTAACAATACGGTTGCCGGGTTTACATTTAGGACCAGGTGAAACCTTGCAAGTTCTTGAAAGATATTCAAGAATTCATTAAACTTTCGAATTATGAATATACATCAAACATCACCCAGATCTGATTGCACCCACTTCGCCAAGTGCGGCAAGCGGTCTATAGCTTACTGCCGGAGATATGGTACAAGTGAGTGCCTTTCGTGCCAGCTGGTTAAACGGAAGCCAAAGAACCGGGTTATAGTGGACGGAATAGAGCGGAAGAGGTGCACGCATTGCGGCAAGGTTCTTCCCCTTCATCGCTTCTATGATCGCACGGTGTTCCGGAACGGCAAAAGCTATCATTTAAAAACATCATGGTGTCGGCTGTGTATGTCCGGTGCTCAATGCGAAAGGAGCAAAAGAAAATTAACGGGCTAAAATTTAAGCTGGTTGAATATAAAACAATAGCTTTAATAAACTGGGTGGAAGAGTCGGAACTGTATTGATAAAAAATTGTATATTTGCAACCTATGGAAATAGGGACGGCTGTCAACGCAATGCAAGAAGAACGTTACACAAAAGGTTTTCGTATTGTTGTATGATAGTCGTTCTACTTTGTACAATCAATATTTTCTTATATCTTTGTATTCGAAATCATGAACTATTTTTTAAGTTGGTGCAAAACTAAATAGATTCATTTATTGATATTTTGTGTTTGTTTTGTGTTTGTGTGCTTATGCTGTTTCGTCGTGAGATGAGGCGGCATTTCTTATTTACCCGTATTCCTTTCAGGGTTTGCGATTTTAGGGCTTTCTCTTTTCGGATGATAGTTTCTTTGTTTGGTGCTAGAAAGTCGCTTAGATGCAAACAGAATGAGAAAACGAGCAAAAAACGAGCAAAACACCCTAAGATTACCCTAATGTGAATTGTTGGATAATGGCAAGGTTCAGTCAAGGGTAAAATGTGATTTTTGATAATCCTCATGATCTATAACTCCAAATAACCGTTATTTGGAACTACAACACACTACAAAGATTTTTCCGTAGTCATTACACATGTGAGAAGAAGAATCACACTTCTCCTACCCTAATTTTGTAGTACCAATGTAGTACCATTTTCAGTTAAGAGCAAAGAAAAACCCTTCCAGAAAACATCTGAAAGGGCTTCGTGAGGTTCCTGGCGGATTCGAACCGCCGTACACGGTTTTGCAGACCGCTGACTAAGCCACTCATCCAAGGAACCATTATTTCTCGTTTGCGGTTGCAAAGGTAGTACAAATTTTGAAACTACCAACTATCCGCAGCAATTTTTCTTTGTACTTTTTTTCTTTACATCGCACTCTCCGCGTTTCTTATCCATCATATCCTTTAGTTCACAGCCACTTACACAGCTGTCACAAGGATTCTGATTTTCTCGCGTACGACGAAAAAAACGAAATATTCCATATATGACGCGGGCAATGCAGAGTACAACCAATACTCCGACTACCCAATCTTGCCAATTATTCATACAAACAATCCTCCAATCTGATAAACAGCAAATGATACAAGCCAAGCCAATCCCGTTGTGTAACAAGCAGCAAAAAGCGCCCATTTCCAACTACCCGATTCCTGTTTTATAGCCGCTATCGCCGCAATACACGGGAAGTAAATCAATACAAACAACATATAACAGAAAGCAACCAATGGAGTAATCGGAATTCGTTCTGCCAAACTTACTGAATCAGCATCCGGATCATCTGCATATAAGACACCTAATGTACTTACTACCAATTCTTTCGCTCCCACACCGGAAAGCAAGCCAATACCTAGTTTCCAATCAAATCCCAGTGGTTTTATAACTGGCTCTATACCACGTCCCAACTGGCCGATATAAGAATTTTCCTGCTGCTCGGCAACTGTTTCATAAGCATCATGATTCGGATAATACCCCAAGAACCAGATTATAATAGAAGCAATCATAATAATGCCTCCCATCTTTTTCAAATACTGCGCTCCCTTTTCCCATGTGTGACGGAAGATCGATTTTGCTGTCGGCATCCGGTAAGGTGGAAGTTCCATCACAAATGGAGTATCATCACCCTTCACCAGAAACTTGCTAAACAAGCGGGCCATTACCACAGCCAGTACAATACCAATCACATAAATACTTAACAACACCAGACTTGCATTGTTCGGGAAGAAAGCACCCACCAACAATAAATAAATTGGCAGACGCGCACTGCAAGACATCAAAGGATTTACCAACATTGTAATAAGACGGCTCTTCCGGTTCTCAATAGTACGGGAAGCTATAATAGCAGGTACATTGCATCCAAATCCCATAATCAAAGGAATGAATGATTTTCCGTGCAATCCCATTTTATGCATGATTTTATCCATGATAAAAGCTGCACGAGCCATATAACCCGAATCTTCCATAAGAGAAATGCAGAAATACAAAATCAAGATATTCGGCAAAAAGACAATAACCGCTCCTACCCCACCAATAATTCCATCAATCAGCAAATCTTTAAATGGACCTTCCGCCATATTATTGCGTAACAAGTCACCAATCTGCTCGACAAGCCATTCAATCCCCATCATCGGATATTCTCCAATGACAAACGTACCCTCAAACATCAGATACATAAAAAGGAAGAAAATAGGAAATCCCCAGACACGGTGAGTTACGATCGAATCCAGCACTTTTGTTGTCTGCGCCTGCTCCAAGTGATTATCTGTGAATGTCTCCTTCAGTGCACCACTGATAAATCCATATTTAGCATCCGTAATAGCCGATTCACAATCCTCATTCATTGTGTCCTGAACACGCTTCGACATCTTATCACGGACATGGAATATCTCATCCGCATTTGGTAATGTCCGCACAATGCGCTCAATGTCAGGATCATTCTCCAACAATTTAATGGATAGGAAACGGGTAGAATATTTATGACGGATAAATTCGTTTTTGGACACTTCACTTTTTACAGCTTCAATCGCTTTTTCGATATCAGGACCATGATTGATATGAATATGCCGGAAGACACGCCCCGTCTTTTTATGTTCACGTACATAATCTTCCAAATGCTCTTCCTCGTGGTTCTTACGATCTTCCAGAGAATCATGCCATTCGGTCAAATCCTTAAGAACTTCCGGATTCATATTTCCCTGTTTATCAAAGAAGTCTACTCCTTCATACAGATTGATAACAACATGAAACAAGGTATCCAATCCACGATTTTTCTTACTGACAGTAGGCAACATCGGCACCCCGAACAACTTACTCAACAGATGATAATCCAATGTATTTCCACTGGCTTCCAACTCATCATAAATATTCAGAGCTACCACCATGCGGACATTCATATCTATCAATTGAGTAGTCAGATATAAGTTTCGCTCCAGATTAGAGGAATCGACTACATTAATAATCACGTCCGGAGTTTCATCGATAATATGACGACGCACATAGATTTCTTCCGGCGTATAAGCAGACAAAGAATAAGTTCCCGGCAAATCGACAATACGGAAATGATAGCCTTCGAAATCAAAATAACCTTCTTTGGCATCCACGGTTACGCCGCTGTAGTTTCCAACATGCTCATGAGCACCGGATGCAAGATTAAATAAAGAAGTCTTGCCACTGTTCGGGTTTCCGACCAAAGCAACATTAATGGTACGGCGTTTACCTAACGCCAACCGTTTCATATCTTCTTCTTTTACTGAAAGGTCTTCAGGCAATCCTTCATGATAAACGGTCTTCTCGGCCAGTTTCTTTGCTTCCTCTTCGCTGATAACTTCGATCATTTCAGCTTCCTGACGACGAAGAGAAATTTCATAACCTAAAACTTTATATTTTATGGGATCTTTTAGCGGAGCATTCAACAGCACTTCAACCGTTTTACCTTTAATGAAGCCCATCTCCACAATACGTTTACGAAAACCACCGTGCCCCAATACCTTTACAATAACACCTTTTTCTCCTGTTTTTAATTCGGACAAACGCATAACTCTCAAAATTTTTGGCAAAGATAATTCATAACTTCGGAGCATGCAAATTATTTAGAATGTTTTTAAATAACAGTTTTTTTCATCCTCTAAAAGATTCAGAAAAAATAAAAAAACTTATTGATAAACTCGTATCTTTGCAGGTATGATACAACAACGCGTTACAAAATATATAGAAAAGGAACATTTATTCTCACCGGATGATAAAATCCTGGTCGCATTGAGTGGTGGTGCCGACTCGGTGGCATTACTATATATTCTGCATACAGCAGGCTATCATTGCGAAGCCGCACATTGTAATTTCCACCTGCGAGGCAAAGAGTCAGACCGGGACGAGTTATTTGTCCGCCAACTTTGCGAAAGAATGGAAATCCATTTACATACCATTGATTTCAACACGACCCAATATGCAACGGAAAAACATATTTCGATTGAAATGGCCGCACGGGAACTCCGCTACCAATGGTTCGAGAAAATTAGAAAAGAATGTCAGGCAGATGTTGTCGCTGTGGCCCATCACCAGGATGATAGCATAGAAACTATACTACTTAACCTGATTCGGGGAACAGGAATTACCGGTCTGTTAGGAATCCGCCCCCGTAATGGAACCATCGTACGCCCTCTGCTTTGTATCAACCGGGAAGAGATAATTCGTTACCTGCAAAACATCGGACAAGATTATGTGACAGACAGCACCAATCTGGAAGACGAATATACCCGTAATAAAATCCGACTCAACCTCCTTCCCCTCATGCAGGAAATTAATCCGTCAGTCAAAAACACTCTGATAGATACGAGTAATTATCTGAATGATGTAGCCACTATATATAATAAATGTATAGAGGAAACTAAAAAGAAAATCATTACAGCAGAAGGTATCCGAATCAGTGATTTAGTAAAGGAACCGGCACCCGAAGCCATCTTATTCGAAGTCCTGCATCCTCTAGGATTCAATTCCGCACAAATCAAAGATATCACCCATTCGCTTCATAGCCAACCGGGCAAGCAATTCTGTAGCAAAGAATGGAGAGTGATAAAAGACAGAGAATTCCTATTAATAGAAACAGCTGAATCTGAAAATGAGACTCTTCCTCCTTTTCAAATTATCAAAGAAGAAAAAGAATACACCCCGGATTTTCTCATTCCATGTGAAAAGGAAATTGCCTGTTTTGATGCCGACAAACTGAATGGAGAAATTCATTACCGGAAATGGCAGCCGGGAGACACTTTTATTCCTTTTGGAATGAAAGGAAAGAAAAAAATAAGCGATTATCTGACCGACCGTAAATTTTCTATCAGCCAAAAAGAACGCCAATGGGTACTCTGCTGTGGAGAACACATCGCATGGCTGATAGGCGAACGAACAGACAACCGCTTTCGTATTGATGAAACGACTAAGCGCGTCGTGATTTACAAAATAGTCTGAGGCAACTTCTGTTTCTTGAAACAATCTGATAACAAAGCTGCAAAAGGAGTTTCATACACCCTTGCTTTCCTAACGCAAGCTTTTACACAAGCGCAACATTTGATACATTTAGCCTCATCCGTATGTAGCTCATCCCCTTTCGTTATAGCCCCTGCCGGACAACGGACCACACATAACCCGCAATGGGTACACAAATCCTCATCTTCCACCCAAGGAACGCGGGGAAGCGGTGTACCACTTTTACGTAACTTGATGACTTTCCTCAAAAAACGGAACAAAGGAAAGAATGGTTGACTCGGACGTTTGATAGTACGTACATCCACCGGATAAAGGGTATCCATACTATCAGCTGTCTGTATTTTTTCCATGATTTTCTTCCCAAACTCCGCAGCAAAGGCTAAATCCGATTCATCAGGACGTCCCACTGCAATCGGGTATTTGTCGGTACTATATGAATGTTCTCCAATAAAAGTTGCCCCGGCAATTACTTTAAATCCATGAGGAATAGCAAAAGCATCCAATTCCATTAAAGCTTTTTCATAAGCGCGATTTCCGTAAACCACTACCAAAACGGTAGGAGTATCCACTCCACGGATATACTGTAAACGTTCCATTGCCAAAGGAGCGACATGTCCTCCATACACAGGCACTACAATAATAGCCAAAGAAGATGTAGGAATCACAATTTCATCCGCAATCTGCTGCGTCACATTAATAGGAAAAATATTTTTTATGCCCGTCCCGTGAACAATCGCCTCCGCAACTTGTTTAGATGTGTGTGTAGGCGAAAAATAAATTAAATGAGCTTCATTTACTGTCATACTATTTTCTTTTATGTAGCAAAGATACACTTTTACGTGGAAAAAAATGTTTGATTGTTCATGAAACCAAAAAAAATTATTATCTTTGCCCCGTTGAAACATTCTACGATTCAACATATACATCCCTAATTCAGAATAAAAAACAAAACGTATGCTCGCATATCTGTAGCCATGAGCTGTAGTAATGCTGTCCATAATTCAGCAAAAAAAGAAATATTAATAACTTACCATACTATATGTATAACATTATCCAATTAAACGACAAAAATCTGTCGGAACTTCAAGTTATTGCCAAAGAGTTAGGCATAAAAAAAGCAGACTCATACAAAAAAGAAGACCTTGTTTATAAAATACTCGATGAACAGGCCATTGTAGGAGCTACAAAGAAAGTTGCCGCAGATAAGCTAAAAGAAGAACGCAAAAATGAAGAACAAAAGAAAAAGCGTTCACGGGTAGCTCCTACCAAAAAAGAAGACAAAGTGGTTTCCGCAACAAAGAGTGAAGAGGCTAACAAGACAAAAGAGACCGCTCCTGTAAAAGCTGCACCACAACCTTCCAAGAAAGAAGAAAGTACAAACAAAGAAAAAGAAACTGTTGTTGTAGAAGCTAAAGCGGAAAACACTGCTACTCCCAAGCGTAAAGTAGGCCGTCCTCGTAAGAGCTCTGATGCAGAAGAGAAAAAAGAAGTAGAAAATGCAAAACCGGCAGCACCCAAAGTAGTGGAACCTAAACCTGTTGTTGCAGAGAAAGCTACTGGTGCTACGGAAAAGCCAGCTCCGGTACAACAGCAAACAGCTGAGAAGAAAGCAAAAAACAAACCAGCTGCAGAAGCAAATAAGCCTGTTGCAGAAACAAATAAACCGGCTACTGAACCTAACCAACCTGTTGTAGAGAAAAAGGTAATAGATAAACCACAAAAGAAGGCTGCACCCGTTATCGACGAGGAAAGCAATATCTTATCCAGCGTTGACGACGATGATTTTATTCCAATCGAAGATCTGCCTTCTGAAAAAATAGAGCTTCCTACCGAATTATTCGGAAAATTCGAAGCTACTAAAACAGAATCAGCACAGACAGCACCGGAACAGCCATCTCATCCTCAACAGCAACAACAATCTCAACAGCAGCAGTCCCAGCAGCAACGTCCGCGTATTGTTCGCTCACGCGACAATAACAACGGTAATAACAATGCTAACAACAATGGAAATAATGGCAATAACGCCAATAATAATTTCCAGCGTAACAACAATAACCAGAATCAGGTTCAGAACCCAAATCAAAATCAGAATCAGAACCAAAACCAAAATCAGAATCAGAACCAAAACCAACAACGCTCACCGATGCCACGTGCCGCTCAGCAGAACAATGCGGGTGAAAATCTTCCGGTACAACAGCAGCAGGAACGTAAGGTTATTGAACGCGAAAAGCCTTATGAATTCGACGATATTCTCAACGGAGTAGGTGTTCTGGAAATTATGCAGGATGGATACGGATTCCTCCGTTCTTCCGACTATAACTACCTTTCTTCTCCGGATGATATTTACGTATCACAATCTCAAATCAAACTATTTGGTCTGAAAACCGGTGATGTAGTAGAAGGAGTTATCCGTCCACCCAAAGAAGGAGAAAAATATTTCCCATTGGTAAAGGTTTCGAAGATCAACGGACGTGATGCAGCTTTCGTTCGCGACCGTGTTCCTTTCGAACATCTGACACCTCTTTTCCCGGATGAAAAGTTCAAACTTTGCAAAGGCGGTTATTCAGACTCTATGTCTGCCCGTGTCGTCGATCTTTTCGCTCCTATCGGTAAAGGCCAGCGTGCATTGATCGTTGCCCAGCCAAAGACAGGTAAGACCATCTTAATGAAAGATATCGCAAACGCTATCGCAGCCAACCACCCGGAAGTTTACATGATTATGCTGCTGATTGACGAACGCCCGGAAGAAGTAACAGACATGGCGCGCAGCGTTAATGCAGAAGTAATTGCTTCTACTTTCGACGAACCGGCAGAACGCCACGTAAAAATTGCAGGTATCGTATTGGAAAAGGCAAAACGTCTGGTAGAATGTGGTCACGACGTAGTTATCTTCCTTGATTCTATTACTCGTCTGGCTCGTGCATACAATACAGTATCTCCTGCATCCGGTAAAGTTCTTTCCGGTGGTGTGGATGCAAATGCACTTCATAAACCTAAACGCTTCTTCGGTGCTGCCCGTAATATTGAAAACGGTGGTTCACTGACTATTATTGCTACCGCATTGATCGATACCGGTTCTAAAATGGACGAAGTTATCTTCGAAGAATTCAAGGGTACAGGTAACATGGAGTTGCAGCTCGACCGCAACCTGTCCAACAAACGCATCTTCCCGGCAGTCAACATTACCGCATCCAGCACTCGTCGCGACGACCTGTTGCTTGATAAAACAACCCTTGACCGCATGTGGATATTACGCAAATATCTTGCCGACATGAATCCGATCGAAGCAATGGACTTTGTTAAAGACCGTCTGGAAAAAACCAGAGACAACGACGAATTCCTGATGAGCATGAACAGCTAATCAACAGCAAACTTATAAATGAACGGTGAACAAACTGCGCCATAACAAGTGCAGTTTATTCACCGTTTTCTTTTTCGGTAACCCATTTTATGACTTATCACCTGCCGTTTATCACTTATCATTCAACTCCCATCACCGATAGTTACCCCTAACCGCTTGCCACACCTTTCATTTTTGTACAAAATACTTTCATTTGCGTCCAAAACTACTACCTCGCCCTTTTTTACGTTTCCTTTTTTCCTACTTTTGCTTCCAAATCAAATATTACTTAATTCTAACCAGTAATGAAAACTATTTATCCATTCATGGGATTAGCCCTGTGCAGCGTGACAGCGCAGGCCCAAGAAAAGCCCAATTTCCTGATTATCCAGTGCGACCATCTGACACAACGCGTTGTGGGAGCTTACGGACAAACACAAGGCTGCACCCTCCCTATTGACGAAGTCGCTTCACGAGGAGTTATCTTCTCCAATGCTTATGTAGGCTGCCCTCTCAGCCAACCCTCACGCGCTGCTTTATGGAGTGGCATGATGCCTCATCAAACCAATGTACGTTCCAACTCCAGCGAACCTATCAACCCACGTATTCCCGAAAATGTACCGACATTAGGAAGTCTTTTTTCTGAAAACGGTTACGAAGCCGTACACTTCGGAAAAACGCATGACATGGGTTCACTTAGAGGATTCAAGCATAAAGAACCAGTAGCCAAGCCATTCACTGATCCGGAATTCCCGGTCAATAACGACAGCTTCCTGGATGTAGGAACATGCGAAGACGCTGTTGCTTATCTAAGTAATCCGCCGGAAGAACCATTCATCTGTATCGCAGATTTTCAGAACCCTCACAATATCTGTGGATTTGTAGGAGCGAACGAAGGAGTACATACCGACCGCCCCATTAGCGGAACCCTTCCGGAACTACCAGCCAATTTCAATGTAGAAGACTGGAGCAATATCCCTAAACCTGTACAATACATCTGCTGCAGTCATCGCCGCATGACCCAGGCCTCTCATTGGAATGAAGAGAATTACCGTCATTACATTGCTGCTTTCCAACACTATACCAAGATGGTTTCCAAGCAAGTAGACAGCGTATTGAAAGCACTTTACTCCACTCCTGCCGGAAAAAACACAATCGTTATTATCATGGCTGACCATGGTGATGGGATGGCTTCACACCGCATGGTGACCAAACACATCAGCTTCTACGATGAAATGACCAACGTACCGTTTATCTTTGCAGGTCCCGGCATCAAACAACAGAAAAAGCCCATAGACCAAGTATTGACACAGCCTACACTGGATCTTCTGCCTACCCTTTGTGATTTGGCAGGAATTCCTGTTCCGGCCGAAAAACCGGGAATCAGCCTTGCACCTATATTAAAAGGAGAGAAACAGAAAAAAACTCACCCTTATGTCGTTTCCGAATGGCATAGCGAATATGAATATGTCGTTACTCCCGGACGTATGGTACGCGGACCGAGATACAAGTACACTCACTATCTGGAAGGTAACGGAGAAGAGCTATATGATATGAAAAAGGATCCGGGAGAACGCAAGAATCTCGCCAAAGACCCTAAATACAGTAAAGTCCTCGCCGAACACCGTGCCATGCTTGATGATTACATCGCCCGCACCAAAGACGATTACCGGAGTTTGAAAGTAGATGCCGATCCACGATGCAGAAACCATACTCCCGGCTACCCCAACCACGAGGGCCCTGGGGTACGAGAGATACTCAAAAGAAAATAAATTATAAAAAGAGGTTGTGTCAAAACGTTGGCACAACCTCTTTTATATTTTACAG
>NZ_QVLZ01000063.1:0-21464 GCF_003435205.1 Bacteroides sp. AF32-8BH
CTGGGCTTTGCGCATAAAAAAGGCTGTGTCAGCGTTTTGACACAACCTCTATTTGCTTACTATGGTGACACCATCCCAAACAGATGGCGTCACTATACCAACTCCCCTTTCAGGTAGTCTTCAAACAGCCTTTTACTTCTATACGGCAACATCTTTCTCACTATCCTCATTTCCTTTCTTTTTGCTGAATCGCTCTTGCAATTTCTGCATGAATTCGTAGAAATTAGGAATATAAATGGTAGCCAATAAAGTGTTCATGGCCATACCAAATACCACAGCGGCACCCAATGCTATACGACTTTGTGCACCTGCACCGGTGGCGAATAACAAGGGCATCACTCCTAATACAAAAGCAAAAGAAGTCATCAGGATCGGACGCAAGCGGACATGCCCCGCTTCAAAGGCAGCTTCCCTAATTGAATTACCCTCGGCACGGAAATCACGGGCAAATTCCACAATCAAAATTCCGTTCTTTGCAGAAAGCGCAACCAACAGGATTATGCCGATTTGCGTATAAATACTGACTGGAGTTCCCATAATCAGACAGCCAATCATGGCACCTAATAAGGCTACCGGCAATCCGATGACGGCTGCTACCGGGCTGGTCCAACTTTCATACTGTGCAGCAAGTACCAGAAAAGCAACAATTAACGCCATAATCAGAACAATGGTAGTCGTATTCCCAGCCTGGGTTTCCTGATAGGCAACGGAAGTCCATTCATACCCAAACTCATCTCCCAGCTGTTCCTTAAACAATGCTTCCACTTCTTGAATAGCCTGCCCGGTACTACTTCCCGGAGCAACATTACAAGTCAGAGAAGCAGTCGAGTACATATTATAGCGGTTAATCTGGTCTTGGCCTAACTGTTCCTCCACTTTGGTGAAAGAAGAAAAAGGCACCATCTCTCCTGCCGAATTCGGCACGCTTAGCTTCAAGACATCATCAATTACCCGCTGTGCTTGATCGCGTGCCTCAATCTTCACCTGGTAAATACGGCCGAATTCAACAAAATCATTCACATAAGCCGCTCCCATATAATAGCCCAATGTAGAGAAAACATCGTTCAAGGCAATTCCCATGAACTGGACTTTGTCACGGTCGATATTCAAGAAATATTGAGAAACATTTGCCTGATACTGACTGGATACAGATGCTAAAGCCGGTTTCGAGTGATAAGAAGCAAGCAAGGCATTGATGGCCTGCTGCATTTCCGTCGGCCCCAGATTACGCCGGTCTTCCAACTGAAGCTGTAAACCACCGGATGCACCCAACCCCGGAATAGCCGGAGGAACCATGGCGAACACTTCCGCAGCCTGAATAGTCATATACGCTTCACCATTAAAACGGTTAACTATGGCGGCAGCCGTATGCTCCTTCCCTTTCCTCTCATTCCAGTTTTTCAGCACCACAAAATAAGTTGCGGAGTTGCTCTGTTCACCACCACCCATGATAGAAAAGCCGGAAATACCAATATAATTCTTTACTTCCGGATAAGAATCCAGAATACCGTTTATCTTTTCTCCCACTGCTTGCGTACGCTCAAGGCTGGCGGCAGGCGGAAGTTGAACAACAGCAATAAAATATCCGTCATCCTCGTCCGGGATAAAAGTTGAAGGCCAATGCATAAAGAGCAATAGAGCAATAACAGTTAAAGCGCCATAAGAAGCGAGAGCCATTCCCGGACGTTGAAGCAACCATTTGACAATTTTGTCATATACCCCTTGCGTCTTGTCATAAGCCTTATTGAAACCTTTATATATAAAGAAGTTAGAAGGTTTACTCTTTTCAAGAAACAGTGCGCAAAGCGCAGGAGTCAATGTCAACGAATTGAAACCGCTCAATACGGTAGAAGCGGCAATAGTCAGCGCAAACTGCTTATACAGCTGACCTGAAATTCCACTAATCATCATTGTTGGAATAAACACGGCAAGCAATACGAGAACCACCCCGACAATCGGGCCCGTGATCTCTCCCATCGCTTTTGTCACGGCTTCACGAGGTGAGTACTGCCCAGTTTCCAATAATCTCGAAGCGTTCTCCACCACCACTATCGCATCATCCACCACAATAGCAACTGCTAAAATCAGTCCGAACAATGTTAATGTGTTGATAGAGAAACCAAATGCCGCCATTACGGCAAATGTACCGATCAACGATACCGGGATAGTAATACAAGGAATAATCACTGCCCGCCAATTCTGCAGGAACAAGAAAATAACGAGTATCACCAGCAAAGTTGTTTCAAAGAAAGTAACCATCACTTCATCAATGGAAGCATGGATAACATCAGTCGTATCCAAAGTGACATTATAGGCCACTCCTGACGGGAAACTTTCTGCAAGTTCTTCCATCTTAGCTTTCACTCCTTTTGAAACATCCAGCGAATTGGAACCCGGTTGCTGGTAAATAGCAATAGCAGCCGTAGGTTTTCCATTCAATCGCGACACTACACTGTATGAAGCAGACCCCAAATCAATGCGTGCAATATCTTTCAGACGAAGCATCGCCCCGTCCTGCTCACGGCGGATAATAATATTCCCGAACTGTTCCGGAGATTTCAATCGTCCCTGAACATTCAACGTATACTGAAAAGCATTATTATTATCCTGTCCGATAGGCTGACCGATATATCCGGCAGATACTTCCACATTCTGCGACTGGATGGATTGATAGACTTGCTGCGGTGAAATATTCCGTATACGCATAGCCTCCGGATCGAGCCAGATGCGCATCGAATAATCCCCTGCTCCCATCACATTCACAGCACCCACTCCGGGCACACGTGTCAACTGGTCCACTAAATTCAATTTGGCATAATTAGTCAGATACAGGCTGTTGTACACAGAGTCCTGCGAAGTCATTGTCAAAAACATCACAATGTTTGAAGATTGTTTCTGCACAGTGACCCCTTGCACCACCACCGGTTCCGGCAGCGATGATTGTGCGATACTTACCCTGTTTTGTACCTGCACAGTTGCCATATCGATGTCCGTACCAACAGCGAATGTAATAGTCAGAGAATATGCTCCCGAAGATGAAGAATTGGAAGACATATAAAGCATGCCGTCTACACCATTCACCTGCTGTTCGATAGGAATACCCACTGTTTGAGCAACAGTTTCAGCATTTGCCCCGGGATAAACCGCAGAGACCTGCACCGTTGGCGGTGTGATCTCCGGAAATTGCGCCACAGGCAATATATTGAGTGTGACCAGACCGGCTACTACAATAAGCAGGGCAAGGACAGTAGCAAATATCGGTCGGTTGATAAAAAACTTAGAAAACATAATGTATAGGTTTAAAAGCAGTCTCTCCACAACCTTCTCCCAAGGAGAGGGAGCAGAAAGTTACTTTTGTTAATTAATCGGTTTTAAGTACATCACCTTTATTGATTTCGTTTGTTAATCAATCAGTTATCCAAAAGACCTTATTTCCCTCTTTTGGGAAGGGAATCAGGAAGCGGCTTTACTTTCATTCCGTCTCTGACTTTCATCAAAGCCTCTGTGACATACTGTTCCTGCGGGGAAAGTCCACCCAATACCTGCCGTAAAGTGCCGTCGACCAACTGCCCTATTTCAATATGCCGGTAATGAACTATATTTGAATCATTTACAACATATAAGTATTTGCCTAACTGGTCAGTTCCGATAGAACCCTCTTTCACCAACACGGCATTTTTAGCTTCTCCATAAGGTAAAGTTATGCTTACATATAATCCGCTCTTCAATATCCCTTTCGGATTATCAAAATTGGCACGAACCATCAGTGTTCCTGTATTCACATCTACATTTGGTGAAAGATAATCGAGCGTAGCCGGATAACTTTCAGTTCCCCCCTTTCCCAGTTGAACCATTATTTTTTTAGGAAGATCAGTCGGTAACTGCTGGGTATCCATCGTCATTGCCAACCATTGATTATCAGCAACATTAAAGTAAGCATACATCTGATTATCCTTATAAATAGTAGCCAATGTGACTGGTTGCAACGAACCGCCTACATAACTTCCTATATCTACAGTCGCCTTACTGATGGTGCCGTCAAACGGTGCACGGACATAACAATATCCCAAGTTTGTACGGGCGGTGCTCAAAGCAGCTTCCGCGTTGCTGACAGCAGCAATACCCTCTTTCACAGAAGATTCAGCCTGAAGTACCTGTATCTGACTGACCGCATCACTCTTTACAGCCTCTTTCATACGGCTATAATTATTACGAGCATATTCCAATTGCGCCTGGGCAGTTTTCAGTTCTGCTTCTGCTTGCTCCACCTGATCTTTATATAAGGTTGGTTCGATGACAAACAACAGTTGCCCCTGTTTCACCCGTCCACCTGCGACATAAAAGGTAGACTGCAAGGTTCCGTTCACCCTGGCTACAAGATTCACCGTCTTTTCTGTTGTCAGATAACCCGGATAATCTTTCGTCAAAGTAATATTCTCCACTATGGGTTTGGTCACACTAATTTCCGGAGTTGGCACACCTCCCATTGCTCCTGTACTTTTCTTCTCCTTGCAACCCGTCAATATAGGCAGTGCAAGAAAGATATACATCAGTTTTTTCATATCTGTTAGGTTATATATTTTATAGATTGATTTTTATTCTCTCCAACCACCCCCTAAAGCCTTGTAGAGGGCTATCAGTTGCAAAAGCGAACTTCCTTGTGCCTGTACCAGCTGATTCTCATAAGATAACAGAGAACGTTGTGCATCAAGTACGTTTTGGAAAGGCGAAAGTCCCTGTTTATAAAGTTCCAGTGAAAGTTTCAATGTCTCAATTCCTTGATTGCGTACTTCCCGCAGGGCTACAATCTGTTTGATTGAATTCCGGTAGGAATTCATAGCATTGTCCGTTTCCTGTACGGCAGTTAAAACCGTTTGATTAAACTGGTTGATCGCTTCATCTAGTTGCGCTTTTGCCAGCCGGGTTGCATTCACCAGCTGTCCTCCATTGAAAATAGTCCAGTTCAATGACGGAGCAATTTCATAAGTCATACTTTTACTTTTGGTGAGATCCTTCAGGTCACGGGCGGCATATCCAAATGAACCTTTCAAGAAAACTTTCGGCAACCAATCCGCTTTCGAAGCTCCGAGCAATGCTGCCTGCGCATTTACGCTCAATTCCGCACTTCGTACATCAGGCCGTCGCAGTAATAAATCGACAGGCATTCCCACTCCGATAGGTTCCATATAATCGGGCAATGTGCCACTGGATTCAAGAACAGGACGAATGTCCTGGGGATACATTCCCAATAAGACAGCCAATGTTGTGATATACTGATTGATACCCGCTTCCAACTGGGGAATGGAGGCTTTTGTGCTATATAATACAGACTTGGCCTGTGCCACATCGAGTTTAGCAACCAGCCCAGTATTATAGCGTACTTCCGTGATTTTCAGGACTTCTTCCTGCGAAGCACTGTTTTTCTTCACCACTTCAAGCTCTTGTTGCAACTCCCTTAGATTGATATAAGCCGAGGCTACTTCTGCAGCTAATGAGACCATGACTCCTGTGTATTCTTCCTTGCTGGCGGCAAAATTCTCTTTCTGCGCTTTTACCCGTTTCCGGATACTGCCAAAAATATCAAGCTCCCAGCTCATGTTTAGCGAAGCATCATAATAATGATCGGTTGTTTGGGGCAGTGAACTTGTATTTCCACTGGTTTCCTGACGGGTCCATCCTGCATTCAATCCGATGGAAGGAAAAAAGTTACTGCGTTCTATCCAAAGATTGGCACGAGCGGCAGCTATACGGTTGATTGCCATGGCAACGGAGTAATTACGATCTACTGCCAGAGCTATCAAAGAGTCCAGTTTGGTGTCTTGGAATGACTTCCACCAATGGTCATCCACTGGAAGTATCTGTTGAAATACTTCCCCGCTCTCTTCCCAATCTTGAGGAAGCGGAGCTTTCAAATAACGGTTTGCGGTCTGTCCAACCGCGGTCACAGTTGAAAGAAACATAAGGAGCGATGTGCCCCACACTCGTATATTCATATCAGTTCAGGTTTTTATGAAATGAAAAGATAACAACTAAAGGGTAAGTTTGTTTATCGATTCTTTTTTATACGAGCACTTGTTAAAACAAAAAAAGCCCTGCATTGCTGCAGGGCTTATTATATATCAAAAAAGTAACTTTACTTACTTCACTGCTCTTCTTATTCAGCAGTTTTTCTTCTGATAGCTCTTTTGGTAGTAGCTACCGGAGCTTCTTCCACCTTGTGTTCGATTTGTACGCCAGCCAATTCCGGGTCAATCATAATACGTCCGCAATATTCACAAACGATTACTTTCTTACGAGAACGGATATCCAGTTGTCTCTGGGGCGGAATCTTGTTAAAGCAACCACCACAAGCGTCACGCTGTACGTATACAATACCCAATCCGTTGCGAGAGTTCTTACGGATACGTTTGAAAGACTGCAATAGACGTGGTTCAATCTTAGTTTCCAAATCTTTAGCTTTGTCTCTCAATTTCTCTTCTTCCTGTTTGGTTTCAGAGATAATTTCGTCCAGTTCGCTCTTCTTCTGCTCAAGGTCTTTCAGTCTTTCGTTAAGAATCTGATCGTTCTTCGTTACTTCAGCCTCTTTTTCTTCTTTATCAGCAGAATATTCCTTAATTCTCTTTTCGCAAAGTTCGATTTCCAATGTCTGGAATTCGATTTCTTTCGTCAAGAAATCATATTCACGGTTATTGCGAACATTGTCTTGTTGTGACTTATATTTTTCTACTGAAGCCTTTGCTGTTTCAATTTCTACTCTCTTGCCGGCAATAGCAGATTTCAGCTCATCCACTTCAGCTTTGATTTTGTCGATACGGGTACTCAAACCAGCAATTTCATCTTCAAGGTCTTGCACTTCCAACGGAAGTTCACCTCTCAATGTCTTGATTTCATCAATCTTAGACAACATCGTTTGCAGTTGGAACAGTGTCTTCAGTTTCTGTTCTACCGTCAACTCATTCGGATCTTTTTTTGCTTCTCTAGCCATTTTACTTATAAATATTTTATGGGATTCGTATTTATTTTACTCAATTGGAGTGCAAAATTAGGAAATAAATCCCGGATTATGGAATAAAAAATTTCTTTTGTATATTGTTCGCTTTCGTAATGACCAATCTCTGCCATCAGAATATCACCCTCGTGGCCGAAATAATCATGATATTTGATTTCTCCCGTAATAAAGACATCCGCACCCGTCCGAATTGCCTGTGGAAGCAGAAAAGCTCCGGCACCACCACACAAGGCGACCTTCTGTATTTCTCTCCCTGTCAGTTTGTTATGACGTACACAACCCACTTCGAAGATTTTCTTGATGCGTTTCAGAAACTCGAGTTCCGTTTCCGATTCATCCAATTCACCTACAATTCCCGAACCTGCCTGCGACCAGTCATTCTGCAACGGATACAAGTCGAATGCCGGTTCCTCATAAGGATGTACAGACAATAACGCTTTTACAACTTCCGCTTTCTTATATATAGGAAGAATGGTTTCAATCCTTACTTCATTTTCATGATGCAGTTCACCGATTGTTCCACAGAAAGGATGCGTCCCCTCTTTTGCTCGGAAGGTTCCCTCTCCTTTCAGACTGTAACTGCATGAATCATAGTTACCTATATTTCCGCATCCGGCTGCAAACAATACTTCGCGCACACTATCGGCTTGTGCATCCGGCACGAAAGTCACCAGCTTAATCAAACTGTTCTCTTTCGGTTCAAGCACTTTCAGATTCTTCAACCCTATTTTCTCTGCTATCTTATAATTGACTCCACCTTGTGCATTATCAAGATTAGTATGTGCTGAATAGATCACAATATCATTCTTTATTGCTTTCAGTATGCAGCGTTCCACGTAATCTTTGCCCGTGATAGATTTATAGCCTTTGAAAATGAGCGGATGGTGTGATATAACGAGATTGTACCCCAGCGCGATAGCTTCATCCAACACAGCTTCGGTAACGTCAAGACACAACAAAGCCCCTGTTGCTTCCGCTTCTGTCAATCCGATTTGCAGGCCGGCATTATCAAATCCGTCTTGCAATGGCAGAGGCGCGAATCGTTCAAGGGCGCTTACTATTTCCTTAATTTTCATTATTGGTAGAAAATTTGGTTGCAAAGATAATAAATAAAATAGGAATTAACATACTAAGTGATCGTTTTTTAGAGAATTTATTGTTATCCATTTTTTGAGATCCCCGTAAAAGATATAAAATACCACCCAGAAACTATCAAAAAGGACCTAAAAACTATCTGTTGATAGAAATTCCCCTAAATTACGTCTGATTCTCCCCTACCAAGGTCGACAAAATATCTTAAACTTGCATCATCAAAATTTTTACAACGAATACTCACATTTTAAAAACAACACATATGAAAAGTTTAAGCTTCAGAAAAGATTTGGTAGGAGTTCAGGAAGAATTACTACGTTTCGCATACAAACTGACAACAGACCGCGAAGAAGCAAACGATTTGCTGCAGGAAACCTCATTGAAAGCATTAGATAATGAAGATAAATATACACCCGATACAAATTTCAAAGGATGGATGTACACCATCATGCGCAATATCTTTATCAATAATTATCGTAAGGTAGTTCGCGACCAGACATTTGTCGACAAGACCGATAACCTTTATCATCTTAATTTACCGCAAGATGCAGGGTTTGAAAGTACTGAAAGGACATACGACCTGAAAGAGATGCACCGTTTAGTCAATGCTCTTCCGAAAGAATACAGGGTTCCGTTCGCCATGCACGTTTCCGGATTCAAATACCGTGAAATAGCAGAAAAACAGAATCTTCCGTTGGGTACCGTAAAAAGTCGGATCTTCTTTACCCGTCAGAAATTACAGGAAGAACTGAAAGACTTCCGCTAAACCATAACTATATCCATATAAATTTTAGATTAAACAGTTAATTTCATTTTTCAGTTCTGTTTTCATCGGATAAATTCGGATAAAAATCGGTTCCGGAATAAAAACTAATTATAAATTTTCGCCTAAAGCTTCCGTTATTTATTGAAATTCTGTACTTTTACTTCATCTAAATAATGAATACGATGAAAACAAATTTGACTTTACTGTTCCTGCTAGTTATGATGGTTTCTTGCCAGCCCAAGAAAAGTGATAGTATCGAAATGTCCGTAGCCGAGGCTGCAAAGATTGACAATATCGAAGATTGTGCGACAGATACGGTCAAAGCTACCGCTATCTTCTGGATTGATAAAGTAGAAACCAAACACTGCAAAGAGTACGGTTTTCGCACAATCAAAGCTAAGGTGCTCATTCGCGAAGACGGGAAGGTTGATTTGCTGTCATTCGTCAAGAAACAATCGCCTGATGTAGAGAAGTATATACGCCATCACCTCTCCAAATTTCAAGTAACGGAAAAGATGTTTGAAGGCGGTTATGTGCAACCCGGAGAACAATTCGTGCAGCTTCGCTGCTTATGGGGAATGTTGAAAGGCAAATAATAAACACGCTAATAACCGGTTAGCTTTTGCTTTTCATTTGCACCTTATTTATCATTTGTATCTTGTTTTTCAGTGCATACCGTTCGTCTACGACTCTGTCCGTAGGGAAGAAAGTGAAAATAAGCCGCCACTCTCCTTCCTTATAGATAAATTTACGTCCACTGGCTCCACGAAGAATTGCTTCGTATTTTTCCTGCAGGAAAGCCTCGATATGTTCCGGCATTTCTGTGCCGGATGCTGAAAACTCCACTGTTATAAAGAAGTGTGGAATAGCTATTTCAGCTACTTTATAGAATATCTGGTCAATAACAGTCATTTCCTAGGTTCTTTTGTTACCTCCAGCAGTTTTCCGTATGCATCAAAAGATCGACGCGAAGCCAATGAAATAGTAATCATTAGCGATAGCATAGATGCTGTGAAAGTAATCACCATAATCATCATCTGATACTTGATAGCGACATTCGGGCTGCTTCCTCCTAGAATTTGTCCGATCATCGTGCCCGGAAGAGCCACCAACCCCATCACGGCAATGTTCGCAATCAGGGGACTAAACGATTTAATGATGGCCTGCCGGATAAATGGAGCCTGTGCTTCCTGCCTTGTCGCTCCGTTTCCCAATAAATACCGATATAGTTGCTGTTCACGTTTCAATCCACTATAATAAGTATTCAAAGCTATTACATTGCTCGACAGCATATTACCCATCAGAATTCCGAATATTGGAATAAAGTATTGGGCGCTAAATATATTATCCAGTTGGAGAACAATACCGATAAAATAGATGCCTACCAATACAACACTACAAAGAAATCCTACCGTAATAGGGATTAATAAAACACTACGTTTCAACTGGGTACGTACCAATGCGGTCTGCCCGGCCACGAATACCATAATTATCACCCAAAGAAAATTAATCCAGGGATTGTTCCATAAAAAGAGATATTTCAGATACACGCCGATAAAGAACAGCTGGATAATCATCCGTAATGTACCAATCACGGCAGGTTTTAGCAATCCCGTTTTAAATTTCCAAAGGTAAAAAAACGGAATGGCAAGCAATAGCAGCCCTATAAAGAGATTATAATATGATATATCAATCGTTCCCACAATATATTCTTAACAATTCTATCCGATTTGCATTACAGTTCAATTAATTACAGTTCTATTAAATAATGACAACCCGAAGCAAAGTCCTTATCATGTGATACGGCTAACACAGCCGTTCCCCTTTCCGCCTGTCGCCGGAAAAAAGACAGGACTTTACCGGTCGATCCGGCATCCAAAGCAGAAGTCGGTTCATCTATGATAATGAGAGGTTTGTTGAGCATTGCAGCCACAGCCAACATAATACGTTGGCGTTGACCACCCGATACTTCATTCACCCTCTTTGTATATAATTCGTGTTCCAGCCCCAATTCATCGAAACAAGTGAAAAGTCTTTCTTCCGAAAAAGGAACAGAACGATTCACTTTCAGTCCGAACGGGAGAGCCACCATCTCTTTGACCCATTCAAAAGGTAGTGCCAATTCTTGAGGAATCCATGCAATCTGTCTGCGGACACTATCGATAGTCGATATATCAAGCAATGTTTCCCCTACCTGTATAGATCCTTCTTTCAAAGGCACAAACCCCATTACCGCATTCAGCAACGAAGTCTTTCCACAACCGGATTGACCGACAATGCAAGCCGTTTCTCCCCTTTCCAGCTTCATATTGAAACCGGAGAAAAGCACTTCTGCACCAAAAGCAATACAGGCATTATTAATATGTAACATCTATTTGTTCTCTTGAAAATCTTGCCAAAATTGTTCTGTCATCTTAAACATTCAAGTATCCAAGCAGTCTTATCTATATAGCAATAACCTCCTTTACGGATTTTCTCGAAGTTCTGTATGCCGATAGGATAAATTTTATTACTCATATACTCATAACTTTATAAGTTGACAGATACAAAGATAGCTTTTCCGCCCAATAACACAAAGTCCGATACGAAAGTTTTTTCATATCAGACTCAAATGATAGCCCCTATTTATTTCATCATCTAGTGTAATTTTGCCAATTTTCATTTATCTTTGCCTTACTAATTAATTCAAGAAAGTTATGATACTGAACGAAAGAGACGCTCGTCACGAGCATATACTGCAGGTAGCACGTCAGATGATGACGGCTGCGCGCACTGCTCCGAAAGGAAAAGGAATCGATATTATTGAAGTGGCCCTAATCACTGATGAAGAGATTAAACAATTATCAGACACTATGATAGCTATGGTAGAAGAACACGGAATGAAATTTTTCCTTCGTGATGCCGACAACATCTTAAGTGCCGAATGTGTTGTATTAATAGGAACACGCGAGCAGACACAAGGCTTGAACTGTGGCCATTGCGGCTTCGCCACCTGCGACGGACGTACCGAAGGAGTTCCCTGCGCACTGAACAGCATAGATGTAGGTATCGCAATAGGTTCCGCGTGCGCCACGGCAGCCGATTTACGCGTAGACACACGTGTGATGTTCTCCGCCGGACTGGCAGCACAACGCCTGAACTGGCTGAAAGACTGCAAGATGGTAATGGCAATCCCCGTTAGCGCATCCTCCAAGAATCCGTTCTTTGACCGGAAGCCGAAACAGGAAACCAATGCATAACAGTCACATCGATGCAGAAAACAAACTGACTTTAGATGCAGACAATAAACTGATTTTATAAATAACTAAATATATATAGTCTAATGGGAATCATGGTTGGACTCCCCAGCCCAAGCGGCTCGGAGAAAGATTTGCAGTTGAACTTCGGCAAAAACATGACCGTACAGGTAGAAATGAGAGCATCTCATTTGCCTGCCGAATGGCACATGCAGAGCGGTATACAGTTAACATGGCCACATGCCGGTACAGATTGGGCCTACATACTGGCGGAAGTGCAAGAGTGTTTTATCAATATTGCCAGAGAAATAGCGAAGCGTGAATTATTATTGATCGTCACTCCCGAACCGGAAGAAGTGAAAAAGCAGATAGCTGCTACTGTCAATATGAATAACGTCCGCTTTCTGGAATGTGCCACCAATGACACATGGGCCCGCGACCACGGAGCCATAACAATGATAGATACCGGCACCCCTTCCCTGCTCGACTTCACCTTCAACGGCTGGGGACTGAAATTTGCTTCCGAACTGGATAATCAAATTACTAAACATGCCGTAGAAGCCGGAGCCTTGAAAGGCCAGTATATAGACCACCTCGACTTCGTACTCGAAGGAGGTTCTATCGAAAGCGACGGAATGGGTACATTGCTTACCACTTCCAAATGTCTGCTCTCTCCCCAACGAAACGGACGACTGAACCAAGTAGAGATAGAAGAATACCTGAAATCAACCTTCCACCTGCAAAAGGTGCTTTGGTTAGATCACGGTTATCTGGCCGGTGATGATACCGACAGCCACATCGACACTTTGGCACGCTTCTGTTCTACCGACACCATCGCTTACGTGAAATGCGAAAACAAAGAAGACGAACATTACGAAGCACTGCTCGCAATGGAAGAACAGCTGAAAACATTCCGCACCTTAGCAGGAGAGCCCTATCGCCTATTGGCCTTACCCATGGCAGACAAGATAGAAGAAGACGGCGAACGCCTGCCTGCAACTTACGCCAATTTCCTGATTATGAACGACGTTATTCTCTACCCGACATACAATCAGCCGGTGAATGACAAAAAAGCAGGAGAAGTATTGCAGCAAGCCTTTCCAAACCATCAAATAATTGGAATAGACTGCCGTGCCCTGATTAAACAGCACGGTTCCCTACACTGTGTCACCATGCAATATCCGCTGGGTGTTATAAAGGAGTCATAAAAGAATTACAAAGGAGCTATAAAGGAATTATAAAATAATGAATGAATCAACCCACTAATTATTCATCATGAGAAAGATAAAAGTCGGAATCATCCAACAATCCAATACCGCAGATATAAAAGCCAATCTGATGAACCTCGCAAAGAGTATCGAGGCTTGTGCCGCTCACGGTGCACAACTGATTGTGCTCCAGGAGTTACACAATTCACTCTATTTCTGCCAGACAGAAAACACTAACCTGTTTGATCTTGCCGAACCAATTCCCGGGCCTTCCACAGGTTTTTATTCCGAGTTGGCAGCAGCTAATAAAGTAGTCCTTGTCACCTCTCTTTTTGAGAAACGTGCTCCCGGACTTTATCATAACACCGCTGTCGTATTCGACCGCGACGGAAGCATTGCAGGAAAATACCGGAAAATGCATATTCCCGATGATCCGGCTTACTACGAAAAGTTCTATTTCACTCCGGGAGACATTGGTTTTGAACCGATTCAAACATCTTTAGGAAAACTGGGCGTATTAGTATGCTGGGATCAATGGTATCCGGAAGCTGCCCGCCTGATGGCACTAAAAGGTGCGGAACTTTTAATTTATCCTACCGCCATTGGCTGGGAAAGCAGCGACACGGACGATGAAAAAGCCCGCCAACTCAATGCCTGGATTATTTCACAGCGCGCTCATGCCGTTGCCAATGGACTTCCTGTTATCTCCGTCAACCGTGTAGGACACGAACCCGATCCTTCCGGACAGACAAACGGTATCTTATTCTGGGGAAACAGTTTTGTAGCAGGACCACAAGGGGAATTTCTGGCACAAGCCGGAAACGATCACCCGGAGAACATAGTAGTGGAAATAGATATGGAACGTTCGGAAAACGTTCGCCGTTGGTGGCCTTTCCTTCGTGATCGTCGGATTGACGAATATGATGGGCTTACCAAACGATTCCTTGATTAAAGGCTTACCCACATACCTTCATCGTAGGAGGTTTATCTAATAAAGAAAAAAGAAGGGCACAAAGTTCAAATCTAAATTTAGAACTCTGTGCCCTTTCAATATATCATCATAAATAACTATCTCATTGAAACGTTATTTTTTTGTTGGCAAGGAAATTAGCCCCTCCATAAATAAACAATCCCAGGAATTGAGCCAGATATTCATTCACGTCCAATCCTTCTACCAATAAGACAAGAAATAAAAACTGTGCAGTGTAAGCCACGGCAAAAGCAGAGCAAAAGAGCAGTATCTGTTTCCAGATACTATTCTTTTTATTTTCTACGGGGAATATCCAATATTTGCACCAGATAAAGTTATGGATTTGAGCTATCAGATACGCTGTTATATTAGCCACCATATAGTCGCCGTCAAATGACATTTCTTTCATCATTAACCATACAACCAACGCCATAATCAAAGCGTTCATTGTACCGATGACTATAAAACGGAATATGCGTACAGATTCTTTCACTCGCCCTCTTTCAAATCTACGATCAAATTCAGTTCATCAAGCTGGCTCTGGTCGATTGCAGAGGGTGCGTCCAACATCACATCACGTCCGGAATTATTTTTCGGGAACGCAATACAGTCGCGTATAGAATCCAATCCTGCAAACAAAGACACCCAACGGTCGAGTCCGTATGCCAAACCACCGTGAGGAGGCGCACCATACTTAAAGGCATTCATCAGGAAGCCAAACTGTGCCTCTGCCTTCTCCGGAGTGAATCCAAGAATCTCGAACATCTTCGCCTGCAATTTCGCATCGTGGATACGGATAGATCCGCCGCCAACTTCCACACCGTTGATTACCATATCGTATGCATCTGCACGTACAGCTGCCGGATCAGTGTCCAACATCGGAATGTCTTCCTCTTTCGGATGAGTAAACGGATGATGCATAGCCATCAGACGGCCTTCCTCTTCGCTCCATTCGAACATCGGGAAGTCAATCACCCAAAGGCAAACAAACTTATTCTTATCACGCAATCCCAGTTGAGCACCCATTTCCAGACGAAGCTCGCAAAGTTGTTTACGTGTTTTCATTACATCGTCGCCAGACAGAATCAGAATCAAATCACCCGGTTTAGCTCCGAATGCTTCTTTCATTTGCTGGAGCACCTCCTGTGTATAGAATTTATCTACACTCGATTTCACCATTCCGTCGGCTTCCACACGGGCATAAACCATTCCTTTCGCACCAATCTGCGGTTTCTTTACAAATTCGGTCAATGCATCCAGTTGCTTACGGGTATAAGTCGCAGCACCTTCGGCGCAGATACCGCCCACATAAGCCGCATTATCGAATACAGAGAATCCGTGACCTTTCATGATATCCATCAGTTCCACGAATTTCATGCCGAAACGTAAATCCGGTTTATCGCTACCATAATATTTCATGGCGTCCGCCCAAGACATACGTTGGAATGGTTCATTCAGTTCCACACCACGAAGAGTCTTAAACAAATGTTTAGCCATTCCTTCGAAAGTAGAGATAATATCTTCTTGCTCAACGAAGCTCATTTCACAGTCGATCTGTGTAAATTCAGGTTGACGGTCGGCACGTAAGTCCTCGTCGCGGAAACATTTCGCAATCTGGAAATAACGGTCGAAGCCGGAAACCATCAGCAACTGTTTCAAGGTCTGCGGAGACTGCGGAAGTGCGTAGAACTGTCCCGGATTCATACGTGACGGCACCACGAAGTCGCGTGCGCCTTCAGGAGTAGAACCGATCAAAACGGGCGTTTCCACTTCGATGAAACCCAGACTATCCAGATATTTGCGAACTTCAATTGTCATTTTATGACGCAGTTCCAAATTGGAACGTACAGCGTTACGGCGTAAATCCAGATAACGGTATTTCATGCGGATATCATCACCCCCATCCGTGTTATCTTCGATAGTGAACGGAGGAGTCATGGCAGTATTTAGTACGTTCAGTTCGGAAACAATGATTTCAATGTCTCCGGTAGGAATGTTTGCATTCTTGCTGAAACGTTCATTAACCGTTCCTGTCACTTGAATGACGAACTCACGTCCCAATTTATTAGCACGTTCACAGAGTTCAGCATTAATTTCTTCATTAAAAACCAATTGGGTAATTCCGTAACGGTCGCGAAGGTCAATGAAAGTCATCCCTCCCATCTTACGGCTGCGCTGTACCCATCCGGACAGCGTGACTTGCTTGTTTACATCAGAGATTCTAAGTTCTCCACATGTGTGCGTTCTAAACATATATTTTTTATTTAAACGATTATCACTCGCGTTTTTATTTTGATCGAACCAAAACTGCGCAAAAGTACGCAATAATTTGTAATTCGGTGTCAGTAATCCGTTATTTTATCAGACTTTCTTTGTCAGCTTTTTCAATATTTTCTTGTTTCTATCTGTTATATTGTCAACGATGGCTTCATTCATCAATTTGATGCCATTCATATATTCCTGCGCTCTTTGGAGCACATTGGCTGCATCCTTTTCCGGTGCTCGTGGCACTACCACGCGCAATCCTCTTTGAATCAGCTGAATATTTACATTGGCATCCGTTTCCATGGGGTCACCATCAAAATGCACGACACCCGGAGTAGTCCGGCGGATGCACAACTGCTTGCAGCGGAAAGTCTTGATACGGCTATTCTGATCGATTGTTTTATTGAATAATTGAAAGGCCAATGAAGGAACGTCCAATACGGTGAACGGTTCGAGAATAGTCACATCCAGCAAACCATCTGTCAGAGTGGCTTGCGGTGCGATATAAGCATTGTTTCCATATTGCGACGCGTTTCCGCAGGCAATCAGGAAGGCTTTATACTTGGAAACTCCGTTTTCCGTTTCCAGTTCGTACGTTTCCGGCTCATATTTAAGACTTTCCTGCAGGGTTTTCTCCAGATAAGTCAATAGCCCCCGTTTACCGGCATGCGCAAACTTCAGACTGACAAACGCGTCGAATCCCACTCCGCAAGTGCAGAAAAAATCCGTACCGTTAATCTTACCATAATCTATCACATCCATGCAACCTTCGTTCAGCACTTCCAATGCTCTCTTCGGTTCCATCGGTATATGCAGATGCCTCGCCAGTCCATTGCCCGATCCGCAGGGAATAATTCCCAGCGCGGTATCAGTATGCACCAACGAACGAGCTATTTCATTGATTGTTCCATCCCCACCAATAGCCACTACTATATCTGTTTTCTCTTCGGCAGCTTTGGCAGCTATTTCTACTGCATGACCGGCTCTTTCCGTATACACTACTTCCCAAGAGTATCTCGCCTTGTCTATTTTTTCGTCCAGCAAGTTAAGAATCAATTCTTTACTTTGTGTTCCCGAAATAGGATTGACGACGAATTTTATTTTTTTCATTCTTTCGTTCATGCTATTCTTGTCGATTGTAGACGACAAAAGTAATATAAATATCTTAAATTTTAATCTATTAGAGGTTTCTAATCATACGAGAGCAACTTTTTTCTCTTAAAAAGAACAGATAAAAGCAAATTTTGTTATCTTTGCCCCCTGTTTTTAAACACTTGTTAAGATAAAAGGATGTAAGATCGTCAGCGAACGATCTGAGTATGAGTATAATAAATTATAATTCATGGGATTATTACAAGAGAAGTTAGCTAAGTACGACCTGCCACAAAAGTTTATGGCACAGGGCGTTTACCCATATTTCCGTGAGATAGAAGGAAAGCAGGGTACAGAGGTAGAAATGGGCGGACACGAAGTGTTGATGTTCGGTTCCAATGCATACACTGGCCTTACGGGAGATGAAAGAGTGATTGAAGCAGGTATCAAAGCCATGCATAAATATGGTTCCGGTTGCGCAGGCTCGCGCTTCTTGAATGGTACGCTTGACCTGCACGTTCAGTTGGAGAAAGAACTGGCTGCCTTTGTAGGCAAAGATGAAGCGCTCTGCTTCTCAACCGGTTTTACGGTGAATTCCGGAGTTATCCCTGCTTTGACAGACCGCAATGATTATATCATTTGCGATGACCGCGACCACGCATCTATCGTAGATGGCCGTCGCCTCTCCTTCTCTCAACAACTGAAATATAAGCATAACGATATGGCGGATCTGGAAAAGCAACTTCAAAAGTGCAATCCGGATTCAGTGAAGCTCATCATAGTAGACGGTGTGTTCTCTATGGAAGGCGACCTGGCAAACTTGCCCGAAATCGTACGCTTGAAACATAAATACAACGCTACTATCATGGTAGACGAAGCTCATGGCTTGGGTGTATTTGGAAAACAAGGACGTGGTGTTTGCGACCATTTCGGTCTGACTCACGAAGTTGACTTGATTATGGGTACTTTCAGCAAATCACTGGCTTCTATCGGTGGATTTATCGCTGCTGATTCTTCTATCATCAACTGGTTACGTCACAACGCACGTACCTATATCTTCAGTGCATCCAACACTCCTGCTGCTACTGCATCTGCTCTTGAAGCCCTCCACATCATCCAAAATGAACCGGAAAGGCTTGAAGCTTTGTGGGAGGCTACCAACTATGCATTGAAACGTTTCCGTGAAGCTGGCTTTGAAATCGGCGCAACAGAATCACCTATCATTCCTCTTTATGTACGTGACACGGAAAAAACTTTCATGGTTACTAAATTAGCTTTTGACGAAGGGGTATTTATCAATCCGGTTATTCCTCCGGCATGTGCACCGCAAGATACTTTGGTACGTGTGGCATTAATGGCTACTCATACAAAAGATCAAATAGACCGTGCTGTAGAAAAGCTAGTTAAAGCATTTAAAGCATTGGATCTTTTATAATCTACGAGAAATATATCACTCTTATCGGGTGAATAAAATAAAAGTCTGACACAAATCAATGTGCCGGACTTTTATTTTATCTTATTCACCCTTAAGTACTTCCGCCGGATTTTGCTGGGCGGCTTTCCATACACGCCAGATGATGCTTAGGAAAATGACAAATCCCATTCCTATGAATATGACTGCATAGAGCCACCATTCTATCGGTGTTTGCTTTATATAATTTTCTAGCCAATGTTTCATCATGACATATCCCAACGGAAAAGCAAAGAACGATGAAAACACAAGTAAAAGTAAATATTCTCTAAAGAATAGATTCAGGATTATTCCTATATTGGCTCCATTTACCTTGCGTATAGCTATTTCTTTACGCCGTTGCTGGCAGGATAAAGTCACCAATGAAAATATGCCGAATACGGCAATCGCTATACATATAAAAGAAACTATACTCAACAATTGACACAAAGTTCTCTCTGATTTCATATAAGTGTCATAAACCTCTTCCATATTAGACAACATCAATTCTGCATTTGGATTAACTTTATTCACTTCCGCTTTTATCTTTTCTGAAACAACGTTCCAAGTCCCTTCTTTCACTTTGAATATAATACCTCCTCTGCCTGTATTATCCGGCAAAAAAAACATAGCAGGGGCTACCGGGTGTATTGGGGCATTATATGAAATATTTTTAATAACCCCTTTCACTATATAATGCCTTCCTAATTTATCAATTTTCTTTCCAACCGGTTGTGTCCATCCGAAAGCTTTCACAGCAGCTTCATTTATAACAACCATATTTTTTCCATCCTTTTCATCCAGCATGCTTCCCTCCAGCACCTCAACTCCAAAGAAATCGGCATATTCTTGATTGATCGTCTCATCTTCTAGATCTATATATTGCTCACTATCAGTTGTCTTTCCTTCCCACTCCTTTATCCTGAATGTTGAAAAATACATTTTGGGAATAGGTGTCTGAAAGCCACTCAAATACTTTGTAACATCGGGCATCTGTTCTAATATTTCTTTAAAAGGAACATTTTCAGAGCAATAAACAACAGCTCCCACATTATGCCGTTCTATTCCAAGTTCTTTGGTATTCAACAAGAAGTTAAGTTGCTTCATCATCACCAAAGTACAAAAAACAAAGGCTATACCAATAAACAACTGAAATAAAATGCTACTCTTATAAAACCAACCGGAGAGATGAAGATTAGATTTTTTGTTTATATTACTAAGTAGAGTTCGCTTGCTAATGTATCGTATAAGCAGAGATGCAAAACCAACTGTCACGGCAATCAATGATAGTATATAAACAAATACTTCGATATAAAAAAATGAAACACCCTCATTGATTTGTGACAAACGTTTAAAAGTCAGCAGGATGAGTTCTATCAATACCAGCCCTATTCCTGAAGATAAAATTAGTAACAAGACAAGTTCTGTAAGAAGTAAAGTGAGTAACCCACCATTTGATGAACCATTGACTTTCCTCAACGCTAACTCACGTTTACGCATCCGGATACGAGTTATCAACATTGTTAAATAATTACATATTCCACAAATTATAACCAAACCGCTAATACATGCAAAAAGACGAATATGATTCAACTTCACATTCACATCTTCCCTCGGATGACTACTCCGCAATGTGGATAATGGAGCAATAAGCGTAGAATTTGGATATTTATGACCATCTTGTTGTACTTCATATTCTGACAACCTCTGTTTCAATGCTTCTATATCACAGTTGGGATAAATACGAAAAAGCGTTTGACATCGTTGGTTCCCCCAATTGGGGTTTGTATCATGAAATGGCAATAATATATCAAATGAAAACAAAGAGTGTCCTTCCCATGACTTTACAACTGCAACGATTATTTTTTCTTCGTTACTTTCCTCTAAAATCAAGTGTTTACCTATCGGAGATTCTTTCCCAAATATTCGCTTTGCCGTATTTTCTGTTATAGCAATTTCATCCTTTTTTAGCTGTAGATGGTTATCTCCATCCAATACTTTAATATTGAACATTGAAATGAAATTTGAATCTACCTCTATACGTCGTACCACAAACTCAACATCCTCATTCTTAATTTTTTTTTCATTCCAGTCATAAAATATACGACATACTTTCTCTATCTCCGGACAATTCTTTGCCAAATAATCAGCTAGAAAACTAGATGAATTATAGGTAAATCCGTCTCCATAAAGACGAAAGCTACTGCCTGCCAGATAAATGCGATCGGCTCCCTCATGAAAATTATCATACGTCATTTCATAACGTATCCATAATACCGACAGCGCAAAACAGGTAAAGCCGACTGCTAATCCAATAATACTAACAAGACTTTGTGTTTTATACTTTATCAGATTACGAAAGGCTACTTTCAGATA
>NZ_QVLZ01000063.1:21474-32295 GCF_003435205.1 Bacteroides sp. AF32-8BH
TACTTTATCAGATTACGAAAGGCTACTTTCAGATAGTGTTTTATCATGATATTGTTATTTTATTATTCATTTTTGATAACTTCCGCAGGATTCTGTCGGGCGGCTTTCCATATGCGCCAGATGATGCAGAGTAGAATAATAATCGCCACTACAACGAAAATCCCTACATATACCCAACCGTTAATCGCAGTTTGTCTCACATACGTTTCAATCCATTGCCTCATAACCACATATCCCATTGGAAAGGCTATGACAGCAGCAATAATCAGCAATAGGAAATATTCACGGAAAAACATCTGCAAGATATGACGAATTTGCGCCCCGTTCACTTTACGTATAGCAATCTCCTTTTGACGTTGCTCACATGATAGAGTGACCAATGAAAAAATTCCGAAAACGGAAATGAGTACACAGACCAATGACACGAAGCTCAACAGTTTCATCAGTGCATCCTCGGAGCGAAGATATTTACCATATTCCTCCTCCTCGCTAAACAACCGTAAATAAGCATGGGGAAATTCTTCTTTGTGGAGCTTTTCTATAGCTTCACGACATTCGTTCCAAGTCCCCTCTTTGAATTTAAAAAGGATACTGGCACGATTCAGGAGATATTCTTGTGCTTCGGGGCGTTGAAAGGCAATAAGTCCCGGCTTGCTTGTCGGAGAACGATAACTAAAGTTTTTCACCACTCCGACAACTTTGTATGCAATGTCCTGACGACCATTGGTGTTATTGCCGAAAGTCTTTCCTAAAGCATGTTTCCATCCGAATTTCAGGCACGTACTTTCATCAACCACAACTTCATTCTGCTGGCTCTTTTCAGATATAAATTCACCTTCCAGCAATTTCAAATCATAAAACTTAAAAAATTCCTCCTTTGCCGGCATTATGCCAACAAGTAGTGTTTTTTCTGTCACTTTGGGCAGCCCATCCCAATTTGTTATTTCTGCATACATCATCGGACCAGTTGGAATAATTGGAAAGTACGCAGGAGGTAAAGTTTCTGTTACCATAGGGAGAGCTTTTATTTTCTCTGCCCATTGATGAATGTCTCCATTCCACAATGCCACATTAGCCACATGATGACGTTCCATACCTAAATCCGTATTTTTCAGGAAATGTAGTTGCTTCATGATGACAACTGTGCAGAAGATAAAAGCAAGGCTGACAATCAACTGTACGATAATACCTATTCTGCGAAATAAGTACGGACGGGCAGTAGCAACACTTCCTTTGATCGTTTCCTGCAATGTTCGACGACGAAAATAGGATAATGGCATCAGCGCAAACAGAAACGACAGGATGATTACTGCCAGAAGATATATCAAAATTTCTCCATAATATGAACTGGACTCTATCTGCGTAAAGTTCAGGAAGCGGGACATACTCATCTCCACCAGCAGCAATCCGCCGATCAGAGCAATACATAAAAGCAGCAATAATTCAATGGCAAACTGTACAGACAAAGCTTTATTGCTTGCTCCATTCACCTTACGAAGTGCCATTTCACGGTTGCGCATACAAAGGCGACTGATAAAAAGCGTCAAATAATTGAATAACGAACAAATAATCACCAGTCCGCCTGCTAAGGAGAAATAGAATATATAACTGAAAGAGATAACAACATCTGCTTTATCTACATAATCCGAATAGCGCAAAGCTGACATCCGGGTAATCAACAGATCGGAAAGTTCGCTCTCTTTCTCAATATCGTTGATGCAAACGGTGCTCATTTTTGTTCGGAATGCGTCTATATCTGTTCTTTCGCGTACACGAATAAGTAGCTGCTCATTTGAACTTCCCCACTGAGGAGAATGTCTTGCCGGAGCCAGTATATTATATGGAATATTGGAATGGTTCGACCATCCACTCACAATTGCTCCTATTTTACATACGCGTCTGCCTACTTCCACCTCTTTCCCCAATGCATCCTCTTCTTTGTTGAAGAGCCGCTTCGCAAATTCTTTAGTGATAGCAACTTCCTGACCATCACATTTCAGGAAGTTGACAGTACCTTTCAATAATTGTATATCAAAGAAGTTCATGAAAACAGAATCTGCGGCAATCATTCCGATCTCCTGCTCGGTATCTTCCATACGGAATTTTACATGATGTGCGGTAAAAGCGGTTACAGTTTCTATCTCCGGCATTTTGTCTTGCAAATATTTCATTAAAGGATATGGAGTAAATTTGCTTGTACCGGGTTCATTGGCGTAATGCGCACGTACCAGATAAATGCGATCGGCTCCCTCATGAAAATTATCATACGTCATTTCATAACGTATCCATAATACCGACAGCGCAAAACAGGTAAAGCCGACTGCTAATCCGATAATACTAACAAGACTTTGTGTTTTATACTTTATCAGATTACGAAAGGCTACTTTCAGATAGTGTTTTATCATGATATTCTTTTTATTGATAGCTTGTGCTTACATACTAACTTCGGTCACCACCTGTCCGTCAAACAAGTTTATGATACGGTCGGCATAACCGGCATCGTGCTGTGAGTGGGTCACCATGACAATGGTGGTTCCCTCTTTATTCAGTTCGCTCAATAGCCCCATCACTTCTTTACCGTTTTTGGAGTCCAGGTTACCGGTTGGCTCATCGGCCAGAATCAGTTTAGGGTTGGCTACGACGGCACGGGCAATGGCAACGCGTTGCTGCTGACCACCGGAAAGTTGTTGCGGAAAGTGTTTGCTACGATGAGTAATGGCCATTCTCTCCATAGCTGACTCTACCCTCTTTTTCCGTTCGGCAGCGGAAATACCCATATAAAGCAAAGGAAGTTCGATATTTTCGTATACGTTCAACTCGTCTATCAGGTTAAAGCTCTGAAATACGAAACCTATCACGCCTTTGCGAAGACTGGTGCGTTGCGACTCGGTATACCGGGAGACTTCCGTTCCATTCAGATAATACTCTCCTCCTGTCGGGTTATCAAGTAGCCCCAGAATGTTGAGCAATGTTGACTTACCACAGCCGGAGGGACCCATGATGGCTACAAATTCACCTTGTTTCACTTCGATACTGACGTTATTCAACGCCCAAGTTTCTACTTCTTCCGTTTTGAAAATCTTCTGTAAGTCAATGGTCTTAATCATAACTGTATTGTTTTTAGAATTATTAATTTTATTCGTTTTTGATTACTTCTGCGGGATTGAGACGTGCAATCCTCAATATTTTAAAGATAATGGTAATTACTGTCAATAAGGTTACTCCCCCAAATATGCTTCCCCAATATAATATTCCATCATTAAAAAATACGGTGTACATTTGTTTCCACAGTTGCAATACCACGTAAATGAGCGGAAAGGTGATGGCGGCAGTCACCATCAGCAAAATCAGGTACAAACGTGCAAACAGCCAGATGATGGAACGTATTCCGGCTCCGTTCACTTTGCGAATGGCAACCTCTTTCTGACGGCGTTCTGTATCGAGCGTAATGCTGGAATACACTCCCAACAGGGTAATGATGATGCTTACAATTGCAAAAAACGAGATGATATCTTTCAGAATATATTCCACTGCCTGCACTTCGTACAAATCATCCTGAAATGTACGTACTTGGGAAGAAATATTCTCCGGCAGCACTTCACGACGGATGGTTTCCATCCATTTCATGACTTCTTTTTGCTGTTCAGGGTAACATTTCACATAGCAGTGACCTATGTATTCAGAAGAATCATAAAGTGTGAAAGCATATCCGCCATTATGGTTATGTACATCTGTTTGAAAGGGGGCACATACTCCACAAACGGTGAAATCACTGGTCTGGTCGTAAAAGTTCATTCCGATGATATCTTTCTTTTGTCTTTTCTGCCAGACTTCATCCATTACGAGATCCTTTTTTGTCCGGATCGTCCTGCCCTCCGTTATCGGAATATTCATAAAGGTGAAGAAATTCAATGGTACACACATTACATTAATATCAATCCAAGAGTTATCATTTCCTTTCTCCGTCATTAACAAGTTTCCGGATATTCCATGAGTATAAGATATATCAGATAACAAAATATCTTTCACACCGGCATGCTGCCTGAAACGTTCTACCATTTCCTGTTTTTCTTTGTTTTCCAGAAATGGATAGTCCAGCGGGATACTTAGAATCGCTTCTTTATCTTCCTGACTTAACGTATGAAATAAGGTTTCAGTCATCTTTCCTGATTGCAAAAACAGGCTGACAGTCAGCGTTACGAATATCCAGCAAATAAAGAACTGGACGCCGAGCATAAAGTTACGTCCCCACTGTTTCCCGCGACGTTTTTGACCTCCATAGATACCTGTCTGTATGGAAGACCTGCGAATACGGACGGATACCAGCAGACAGACTGCCACGCAAAGCAATGCAAGAAAAACAATGTATTGCAGAATATGCTTTAATAGTATTTCAGGAGGGAAAGTCATTGTGAGGCCTGGCAAAGAGAAATCCATTCTATCTCCAATTAGTTCGATACCCCATATCACCAAAAATGAGGATGCAAATACAATCATCAGTGACTGTGTTAATAACAGGCAGAACAGCCGTTTCCAATCAGAACCAAGCATTTTCATTATGGCGTATTCCTTAGTGCGATTCAGGAAAGAGCCGATGAGAAAATGAAAGAAATTAATCAATCCAACCAACAATATCAATATGCCGACAATTCCGGTGACCCATCCCAGAATATAAATACCTTTCTCCTGCGACCGGTCTCCTATATAACGGGCAACAACGGTATAAGTCTCGTTATATAGGCTATAAGTATAGTCGCGCTTGGAAAATTGTTTTTCCAAACCAGTAATGCCAACCTGCGGAGATAACAAAACGTATGTCCGGGCTCCCGTTATATCGCGACGTTTCGGACTCTGAAAAAGTCCCTCACTGTCGTTGATAACCAATGCATCGGTATGACACATAAAATTAAAATCATTGTTCAGTGGAAGATCTTCCATCACTGCTTGGATTGTGTACACAATACCTCCTGTCTTTGGTGTACTGTCCGGAGAAGTATAAAGCCGTCTTGTAAGAGTCAGGTGTTTGCCAATGGCAGTCTCCACCTGACCAAATATCTTTATGGCAGTGGACCGGCTTATAATAACCGCGTTGGGCATCCGGCTTGCTGTCCGCCAGTTACCAACTACCATTTGCGGAGTAAAGACTTTATTGTATAGGGTATCGACTTCTATAATTTCAAGATCGTATGGCAATGATTTATCCGGAGACAGTTCAACCTGAAAAGAGCGTTCACGGGGATATGCCATACAAGAGATCGCTTCCACTTCACCCATAGCCCAAGTACGGAGTTCTTCGGATAATGCTACTTGTGTGCCGGAAAAATAGTCACCAGTCTGTTCATTATAGAGATTTAACTCGGCTATGCGGGAATAATTGTCAAAGCAATGATTGGTAGATTCTACAAAACGACTGCAATACATACATATACTAAAACACAGTAGTCCTACTGCCAATCCGATGGTGGAAATTATATTCTGTGCCTTGTACTTCCACAAGTTTCTAAATGCTACTTTGAAATAGTGTTTTATCATAATATCTTAGATTCATTCAGTTTTTATAATTTTAGCAGGATCAATATGCGCAATCTTGTTTATTTGCCAGAATAGAGTCCCTAAAGAAATACCACCAACCAATAACAAAGCTATCAAAAAGATTCCTATACCTATAGGAGCTTTCACTACAAAATCCTTTGTGTATTCATATATCAGATACCAGGATAATGGAAGAGCTACTGCAAAAGCCCCACCTAATATGACAAGATACTTGCGTCCTAGTAAAAGATATAAATCTTTCAGTGATGCTCCATTCACTTTGCGAATTGCAACCTCATGGGAACGCTGCCTAATGTCAAATAATGAAATACCAAACAAGCCAAGACAAACTATTACAATAGCTATACAAGCGAAAAGAGCATAAACAGAAGCTATCTGGCGATCATTTTTATAAAGTTCAGCCACATCGTCCTTCAACAAAGAATATTTAAAATCCTCTGTACCATACACTTTCTTTTGAATACTTTTCAAATAGTCAATAACTGCCTGTTCTTTGCCGGAGTGGCAATATATCTGATATAAATCACCGTCTAATTGACTACCAACCATAAAGACCATCGGATGGACACCTGTACTAATATGTCCGTCATAATAATCGTCTATTACAGCAACAATAGGTTGAGCCGGAAAATCCGGGACGTTTCTTTTCATCATTTCATCAACCAGCATAGCTCCCTCACATTGCGTATATCCTAAGGCTTTCAATGCCGCACGATTTACAACGGCCACTCTATTTCTTGAGTCTTCATCCATTTCCGGCAGACTTCCATCCACAAACGCAAGATTGAAAACTTTAAAGAAATCAGGAGTAACATAAGATTGCAACAACGCAACTGTTTCTCCTTTTACACTTTGAAAGTTTGTAGAATAATAGTCTCCCAAAATAGATGAATGTCCCGTCGTCCAATACTGAATATCCGGACAACTCTTCATGAGTTGGTCTATTTCAGTAATCCTCTCTTGCCGTTGTTTGATAGTCTCCATAGTGTAAACTGCGAAATCTCGTGATTCATATATCAAGTTTGCTTGAATTACAGACTCTACACGAAAACCAGGATCGGTATGTAACATAAAATTCAGTTGCTTGCTGAAATAGATTGATAATACCACTAACAGGAAAGTAATCATATATTGCAGAAAAAGAAAGATCATACGTGAACGAACCGAATGGTTATCTGTACCTACCTTCCGGATTGAAACAGCCAACAAAGAACGTTGGCACTGCACAAACGCATAAATAGATACTAACAGAGGCAAAAACAACAAAATAAAGAATGATAATATCCCATCAAATGCAGTATACATCAGCTGACTGCCAAACATAGATGATACAGGAATATTTGTCACCTCTACAATGAGCCAGGCTACTATCATGGAAGCAGCGATCAATAAAAAGTTTTCTATGAATATTTGCTTAAACAACGCTTTTCTATCAGCTCCAAAAACTTTCCGCAAGCTATACACCTTACCTCGTTTCACCATCAATACCAGATAAAGATTGATGAAATTCATCACACCTGCAAGTAATATCAACAGGCAAATTCCTCCTAAAATAAATAGTTGGGAACGGTTTCCGCTAACTAGCATATCTGGTCCGGATCGACCAATTAAAGCCCGATCCCAATACATATCACTTATAGGAACTAGAGAGAAAGTGTATTTCCGACTATCCCCGCTACGAGCATCCTGATTGATAAACCGGGGATAACTCCCGGCCTTATTGGCTTTCATTACTTCCGTTTCTGAAGTGAAACGGATAAAATCCAAAGGCATACGCTCCCATAATGATGATAGTTTTGAAGAGAGGACCAAGTCAAAATTAAACATCCGCTTATTAATTGGTTCCTCTAATATGCCTGTCACCCTAATCTCCTTTCCATTCGAATAAGTGAGAATCTTGCCAATAGGATTTTCTTTGCCGAAAAGTTTTTTAGCAAAACCCTCCATTAACAAAACTGACGCCGGATCTTCCAAGGACACTGAACCTTGTAACACACGGTAAGGGAAAAGTTCAAAATAAGCACTATCTGCTGCCATAGCTTGAACAGGAATACGATTTGACTGATAGGTCAAATAATCATTTTCGAGCAACACGATGCGTGAACGCGTCACTATGCCACTATTATCAATGTAAACACTATCCCGGCTCCCTATTTCGGCAACACTTAATACCCGATTTCCTTCAAACATTGTCTGTACACCATACACTTGATTACGATCGATACAATGTGTGTCTACTGTAAGCTCACGATGAATATAACGAAGCAGAATAATGCAACAAGCTAAACTAAAGGCCAGCCCGAACAAATTAATAATAGTATATGACTTTGTACGCAACAAAAAGCGTATCGCATAGTGCAATGTTTTCATGTTTTATCTATTTATTATTTTTCATTCATTTCAAGATCAATTCTTCCGCATCGCCAAAGGTATCATATCCGGTGGTAATTACCCAATCTCCCGGCTGTAAACCTTCTACTATTTCATATTGTTGCGGATTCTGGCGACCAATGTTCAATGGCACGCGAACTGCTTTTGTCTTTGATGCATTTACTTTGTAAATCCATTGTCCGCCTGTAAACTGATAGAAGTTGCCTCGTGGAATAATATGTGCTTGCTCCGGCTGTCCCAATTCAATCTGTACCCGGAAGCTCTTGCCAACTCTTACATTATCGGGCATATCTCCGGTAAAAATAAGATCAATATCAAACATACGATCTTTCACTTCGGGAACCACTTTTGTTATTTTCAGCGGATATTTGTTTCCTTGATAGTTCACAGTAGCCGGTAGTCCGGTGGTGATCCGGTCGATATAATATTCGCTAAGTGAAGTGTGGATTTTGTATTGATCGAGCACTTTTATTTCAGCAATGCTTTCACCGGAGGAAACCTGCTGCCCCGGAGTGACCTTTACGAAACTAAGCTGACCTTTCAGTGGAGCTGTGACCACCAGGCTATTCAGTCGTTCGCGAGTACGTTCGTACTTTTTCCGTTCCCGCTCCCGGTCGTTACGAATCAATTCCTTACGTATCATCGTGACAGCAGAATCATGTCGCAAGCTCTCTTGTTGCAGGGCTGCGTTTTTCTGCTTGTAACTATACTCATCTTCAGCTACCTGCAACTGCGCCTTACTCTTCACTCCCATCTGAAATTCTTCGCGGTCGAGAGCGATGCTTTTTTTCAGGCGTTCCAATTCGTAGCTATTTGTCAGGGCTTGCTGTTTCAAGTTCAGACTTTTTTGTTCCATTTCAATCTCCTGCTCCTGATAAGTAATCATTTGCTTTTCCCATTCGTCACGCTGGTCTTCAATATTGCGGAGCAAATCGGGATTGGAAAGAATAAGAATGGTGTCTCCCTGCTGAAGCAAACTTCCCTCTTCACCGACAATCCTTTCCACGCTTCCAGTTTCACGAGTATTGATCTTGATGGTCAGTATAGGCTGAATGAGCCCTTCCACATCTACATATTCCATGAAATCAGACTCTTTCACTTCTGCAATCTGTATATTTTCGGCATCTATCCTTAGTTTTCTGGGACCTAAAGACAAAGTAATCACATAAATCAAAAAGGCGGCAAATAAAAGCCCTCCTATCAGATAGTATCTGTAACGAATGTACCACGGTTTCTTTTCTAATTTTATATCCATGAGATTATCTGGTGTTTTACAAGTTTCTATTAATTAGGGTTCCATCACTATTCTTTACTGACTTTTCGTTGTTCTCTATTCAATCAGAAGATGGTAGTCTTCTGTCAGTATCGTATTTCGCTCAAAATCGTATAGTGTCATGCTACGGAGTGTATAATATAAACTCCAATAATTATATAAAGCCGAAATATAGTTACGGCGGGCACTATCTTTCTCTGAAATGGAAGCATTCAAGTCAAGAATGGTAGATTTACCTAATAGATAGAGTTTGCGGGCCACTTCACTTCTTCGTTGAGCTGTTTCATCTGTACGGGCAGCGATGCGGACACGTTGCGTTTGCAGATTGAATTGTTTGACGAGTTTGCGGACATTCAGTTCAAAGTCCGTCCGGCTCTGTTCGACTTGTGTGTAAACCAGATCACGATTGGAACGGGCTACTCGCACCTGTCCTTTTCCACGTCCCCAGTCTAGGATAGGAAGAGAAATGCCGATACTTACGTATTGCTGGTCCAACAAATTTCGATAAGCGTCGGGCAGTTTGTCAGCAGTCTGCGTCAATCCGAAACGGAGATAGATATCTGCTTTCAGGCCGGCATTGGCGCGGGCTTTCGCCACAGCACTCTCACTTTCCAGTTTCCGCCTTTCCATCGTCTGTATATCCGGACTGTTTTCGTAAGCCAGTGCCAGTGCTTCATTCAGGTTCACACTGAAATCCGGAATTTGAGGACTGACAAGGACACGTAATTCCCGATCTTCGTGAATACCAAGATAGGAACGGAGTTCCTGCATACAATTATCCATTTCAATAAGGGCATTCATGCGGTTTGTCTCTTCCGTCAAACGGTTAAGTTCCAGTTGCAGCATTTCATTTTCTGTGATGGTACCTATGTTATAGCGGCCTTGCGCATAACGGTAAAGTGTATCGGCATTGGCGTAATTAAAGGAAGCAATATCGTAATCGCTCTGGGCGGTGGCCAAGGCAAAGAATTTATTAATCGCATTGGCTGATACGAGTTCAAGCGTCTCTACGTAGCTTTTCTTTGCCTCCTGATAGCGCACGGGCTCTATCCGTCTATCCCATTTCAAACTATTGTAGCCAAAAAGAGACTGGCGATAACCGATCATTATGGGGGAAGTCTGCCATGAGTATTTATGTTCGCTGAACAGATCCATGCGTTGAGCGGAGGTTTCGAGAAAGAAAGAGCCACCGGTCCAGGATAAGTTCTGTGAAAGATTCAGGGTTAAATCTGTATTCAATAGATTTTGTTCGACAAACTTTACCGAACCGTCTCCCATCGTTATCTTGTTAATGGCACGGTTCAGATTCGGATCGGATGTCAGGCTTAAAGACGGCAGATAATTGGCACGATAATATTTATAGTTCCAATACGCAGAACGGAAACTGTGGCGTGCCGTCTGTGCATCGGGAGATTCCATACGGGCAATCTCTATGACTTGCTTCAATGACAGCTCTGTGGTTTGATCTTGAGCAGTCAATAGTTCTGTCAACAATAGTCCGAGAGATATGAAGATTAATTTCAGATTCATTCGTTGGTTATATTTGTTATTGTAAGCGTCTCCGCGATTCTATCTTGTCGGCCTTTTTTCATTCTTATATTTTT
>NZ_QVLZ01000064.1:0-29082 GCF_003435205.1 Bacteroides sp. AF32-8BH
TTGCGCATAAAAAAAGGCTGTGTCAGCGTTTTGACACAACCTCTTCTTTTTTTTCTTAGCTATGTTAGCGTCGGCAATTAAGCTCTAGGTCTAGCTTCTTTAACTACCATTGTACGGCCCATGTATTCAGCTCCGTTCAATTCAGCAATAGCTTTTGCAGCTGCAGCGTCGTCTTCCATTTCGATGAAAGCGAATCCTTTGGATTTACCGGTTTCACGGTCCATAACAACTTTAACTGATGATACTGCTCCGTAATCTTCCATCACTTGTTGCAGATCTCCTTCCTTAACACGGTAGTTAAGGTTTCCAACATAAATGTTCATAATGAAAATGATAAAAAATAAATAAATGAATAAAACTCTCTGGATAGATGGTTACTAATAAAAAGATTAAAACGACAGAGAGTTTACAAATGCGTTTTGGTAACGGAAGTAAAAACCTTGTAATCAAATCGAGAAACTAATGGTCCATCAATCCGCAACAAAGAAAAGAATAATTTTTGGATTAACCATCTTTTTGGAAAGTTAATTTGCGGATTATCAGAAAAAAAGTAGGCCGGGGGAACCTGGCGGGGTGGGTGTTGATGGTGATTTTATCTTGTTTATAGATGGAATATCAGTGAAATATCGATAAAAGATGTGTGAAAGATGGGTGGCGTTGCTGAAATAAATCTGCAATGTCTTTTGAAATTTGAAAGATTAGCACTAATTTTGCACCCTCTTTGAGTATAGAACAAAGTATAAATCAAATAAATAATTGTCAGAATGAACGTTTCATTACAAAACATTGACAAAGTAAGCGCAGAGCTTACTGTAAAGCTTGAGAAAGCCGATTATCAGGAGAAAGTAGACAAAGAGTTGAAATCACTCCGTCAGAAGGCACAGATTCCGGGATTCCGTAAAGGTATGGTTCCGACAAGTCTTATTAAAAAGATGTATGGTAAGTCGGTAATTGCAGAGGTTGTGAATAAGGCACTGCAAGAAGCTGTTTACAATTATATTAAAGAAAATAAGGTGAATATGTTGGGCGAGCCGTTGCCTAACGAGGAAAAGCAACAGAATATTGATTTCGATACAATGGAAGAATTCGATTTCGTATTCGACATCGCTTTGGCACCTGAATTTAAAGCAGAAGTAAGTGCTAAAGATAAAGTAGATTATTATACTATCGAAGTTTCTGACGAAATGATCGACAACCAGGTGAAGATGTATACTCAACGCACTGGCAAGTATGATAAGGTAGACGCTTACGAAGATAATGATATGCTGAAAGGTCTGCTGGCACAGTTGGACGAAGAAGGCAACACAAAAGAAGGTGGTATCCAGGTAGAAGCTGCAGTATTGATGCCTGCTTACATGAAGAACGACGATCAGAAAGCTATTTTTGCTAATGCAAAAGTAAATGATGTATTGGTGTTCAATCCGAATGTGGCTTATGACGGACATGCTGCTGAACTGGGTTCTTTGTTGAAGATTGACAAGGAAATTGCAAAAGACGTGAAGTCTGATTTCAGCTTCCAGGTAGAAGAAATCACTCGTTTTGTTCCGGGTGAATTGACACAGGAAGTATTCGACCAGGCATTCGGCGAAGGTGTTGTGAAGACTGAAGAAGAATTCCGCGCTAAGATTAAAGAAGAAATCGCAGCTAGATTTGTGGCTGACAGCGATTATAAATTCCTGATCGACATTCGCAAGGTGATGATGGAAAAAGTAGGTAAACTGGAATTCTCTGATGCCCTGCTGAAACGTATCATGTTGCTGAACAACGAAGAAAAGGGAGAAGAATATGTTGCTGAAAACTATGATAAGAGCATTGAAGAACTGACTTGGCACCTGATTAAGGAACAGTTGGTTGAAGCAAACGATATCAAAGTAGAACAGGAAGATGTTCTGAAGATGGCTAGAGAAACAACAAAGGCACAGTTTGCTCAATACGGTATGTTGTCTATTCCTGACGATGTGCTTGACAACTATGCACAGGAAATGTTGAAGAAGAAAGAAACTATCAATAATTTGGTAAGTCGTGTGGTAGAAGTGAAGCTTGCTGCTGCTCTGAAAGCACAGGTTACTTTGGAAAACAAGAACGTTTCGATCGAAGAATTCAATAAAATGTTTGAGTAATCATTCGGTTGAATAAAATATAAAGTCACAGAAACACAGAGTTTTTATAAAATTATAACTCTGTGTTTTTTTGTGTCTCTGTATTCTTTTTCGTTTCTTTGTACTTACGTTTATTTTTAATTTATAAGAAAGGAACAATTAACATGGATGATTTTAGAAAATACGCAACCAAGCATTTAGGAATGAATGGCATGGTATTGGATGATGTGATTAAGTCGCAGGCCGGGTATTTGAATCCCTATATTCTGGAAGAAAGACAGTTGAACGTAACTCAACTCGACGTTTTCTCCCGTTTGATGATGGACCGCATCATTTTCCTTGGTACACAAGTTGATGACTATACAGCTAATACGCTCCAGGCACAGTTGTTGTATCTGGATTCTGTGGATCCGGGTAAGGATATCTCTATCTATATCAACTCTCCGGGCGGAAGTGTATATGCCGGACTGGGCATTTATGATACGATGCAGTTTATTTCAAGCGATGTTGCTACCATCTGTACAGGTATGGCAGCTTCAATGGCAGCCGTATTGCTGGTTGCCGGTGCTGAAGGCAAACGTTCTGCATTGCCTCACTCACGTGTGATGATTCATCAGCCGATGGGTGGTGCGCAGGGACAAGCATCGGACATTGAAATCACAGCTCGTGAGATTCAGAAACTGAAGAAAGAACTTTATACGATCATCGCCGATCATTCGCATACTGATTTCGACAAAGTATGGGCGGACTCTGACCGTGACTACTGGATGACAGCTCAGGAAGCGAAAGAGTACGGTATGATTGATGAGGTATTGATTAAGAAATAAAAATGGCTGATTCAAAAACAAAGAAAAGGTGTAGCTTCTGTGGACGGTCGGAGAATGAAGTCGGATTCCTGATTACGGGAATGAACGGTTACATCTGCGACAGCTGTGCTACCCAGGCTTATGAGATTACTCAGGAAGCATTGGGAGAAGGCAAGAAAAGTGCAGGAGCTACCAAGCTCAACTTAAAAGAACTGCCCAAACCGGTAGAAATCAAGAAATTCCTCGACCAGTATGTGATCGGGCAGGATGATGCAAAACGCTTCCTTTCCGTATCGGTCTATAACCATTATAAACGTTTGTTGCAAAAAGACAGCGGTGATGATGTGGAGATTGAAAAGTCGAACATTATTATGGTGGGTAGTACCGGAACCGGGAAAACGTTGCTTGCACGCACGATTGCTAAGTTACTGCACGTGCCGTTTACTATTGTAGACGCTACAGTGCTGACGGAGGCCGGTTATGTGGGCGAAGACATCGAAAGTATTTTAACCCGTTTGCTTCAGGTGGCAGATTATAATGTACCTGAAGCTGAACAGGGTATCGTGTTTATCGACGAGATCGACAAAATTGCCCGTAAAGGAGATAATCCTTCCATCACTCGCGACGTGAGCGGTGAAGGCGTACAGCAGGGATTACTGAAATTGCTCGAAGGCTCTGTGGTGAACGTACCTCCCCAGGGAGGCCGTAAGCATCCGGACCAGAAGATGATTCCGGTAAATACCAAGAATATTCTCTTTATCTGCGGCGGTGCGTTCGACGGTATTGAGAAGAAGATCGCCCAACGGTTGAACACCCATGTCGTAGGTTATACGGCATCGCAGAAAACAGCGACGGTAGACAAGAATAACATGATGCAGTACATCGCTCCACAGGATTTGAAGTCATTCGGACTGATTCCCGAAATTATCGGACGTCTTCCGGTATTGACTTATTTGAATCCGCTGGACCGGGATGCGCTTCGTGCGATCCTTACCGAACCGAAAAACTCAATCATCAAACAGTACATCAAACTGTTTGAAATGGATGGTATCAAGCTGACATTTGAAGATGATGTCTTCGAATATATCGTCGACAAGGCGGTAGAATATAAGCTAGGTGCCCGCGGATTGCGCTCTATTGTGGAAACAATTATGATGGATGTCATGTTTGAAATCCCTTCAGAGAACAAAAAAGAGTATAAGGTGACGCTGGATTATGCAAAGATGCAACTGGAAAAAGCGAATATGGCACGACTACAAACCGCTTAAAATCAAAGAGTAAGGCTACAGAAAATGATCGTAACTGTATTTTCTTGAAAATATTAGTCGCATTTTGCTTGGTAATTACGAAGTTGTTTATAACTTTGTTTGGCTCTTTTGAAGAAGAGAACATACTTAAAGTTAAACCATGAACTGAATAAAACAACCTTAGTTAAGATGGCAGGGAAGATTAATTTAACAGATGAACTGAAAAAGTATTTCGGATTTAATAAGTTCAAGGGAAACCAGGAAGCGATCATTAATAACTTGCTCGATGGTAAAGATACCTTTGTACTGATGCCTACCGGTGGCGGGAAATCTTTATGCTATCAGCTACCTTCGGTCTTGATGGAAGGTACGGCAATCGTAATTTCTCCGCTCATTGCGTTGATGAAGAATCAAGTGGATGCAATGCGCAATTTCAGTGAAGAAGATGGCGTCGCCCATTTTATCAATTCTTCATTAAATAAAGGCGCGATAGACCAAGTGAGGTCGGACATCCTTGCCGGAAAGACAAAATTGCTATATGTAGCGCCGGAGTCGCTGACGAAAGAAGAAAACGTAGAGTTTTTGCGTTCGGTAAAGATTTCGTTCTATGCAGTGGATGAAGCTCACTGTATTTCTGAATGGGGCCATGACTTTCGACCGGAATACCGTCGGATTCGTCCTATTATCAATGAAATAGGTAAAGCTCCGTTGATTGCGCTTACCGCAACGGCGACACCGAAGGTGCAGCATGATATCCAGAAAAATCTGGGAATGGTAGATGCCCAAGTCTTCAAATCTTCGTTCAACCGTCCGAACCTTTATTATGAGGTACGTGCGAAGACCGCTAATATTGACAGGGATATTATCAAGTTTATCAAAAACAATCCGGAGAAATCGGGCATTATCTATTGCCTTAGCCGGAAAAAAGTGGAGGAACTTGCTGAAATCCTGCAGGCAAACGGTATCAATGCGCGTCCTTATCATGCTGGAATGGATTCGTTGACCAGGACCAAGAATCAGGATGATTTCCTGATGGAAAAAGTGGACGTTATTGTAGCGACTATCGCTTTTGGTATGGGAATTGACAAACCGGATGTGAGGTTCGTGATTCACTACGATATTCCAAAGAGTCTGGAAGGGTATTACCAGGAGACCGGGCGCGCCGGTAGAGATGGCGGTGAAGGTCAGTGCATAACCTTTTATACAAACAAAGACTTGCAGAAACTGGAAAAGTTCATGCAAGGAAAACCTGTGGCAGAGCAGGAAATTGGCAAGCAGCTTCTGTTGGAAACCGCTGCTTATGCCGAATCTTCCGTATGCCGACGCAAGACGTTGCTGCATTATTTCGGTGAAGAATATACGGAAGAAAATTGTGGAAATTGTGACAACTGTTTAAACCCTAAAAAACAAGTGGAGGCTCAAGAGTTATTGTGTGCCGTGATTGAAGCGATTATCGCGGTGAAAGAAAATTTTAAGGCAGATTATATTATAGACATACTACAAGGTAAAGAAACTTCCGAAGTACAGGCGCATTTGCATGAAGACCTCGAAGTCTTCGGCTCCGGTATGGGTGAAGAGGATAAGACATGGAACGCAGTGATTCGTCAGGCGCTGATTGCAGGTTACTTGAGCAAAGATGTGGAGCATTACGGACTCCTGAAAGTGACGGAGGAAGGACACAAGTTCCTGAAGAGACCGAAGTCATTCAAGATTACCGAGGACAACGATTTCGAAGAGACGGAAGAAGAAGTTCCGGCACGCGGCGGTGGCTCCTGTGCAGTAGATCCGGCTCTTTATTCCATGTTGAAGGACTTGCGGAAGAAACTCTCGAAGAAACTGGAAGTACCGCCTTATGTGATCTTCCAGGACCCGTCTTTGGAAGCAATGGCTACCATTTATCCGGTGACATTGGACGAGTTGCAGAATATACCGGGCGTAGGAGCTGGAAAAGCAAAACGTTACGGTGAAGAGTTCTGTAAATTAATCAAACGCCACTGTGAAGAGAATGAAATAGAACGTCCTGAAGACTTGCGGGTACGTACGGTTGCCAATAAATCAAAGATGAAGGTAGCTATCATTCAGGCAATTGACCGTAAAGTGGCGTTAGATGATATCGCTCTTTCCAAAGGGATTGAATTTGGTGAACTGCTGGACGAGGTAGAAGCGATCGTTTATTCGGGAACCAAACTGAATATAGATTACTTCCTGGAAGAAATCATGGATGAAGATCATTTGCTTGATATCTACGATTATTTCAAGGAATCTACCACTGATAAGATTGATGATGCGCTTGACGAATTAGGCGATGACTTCACGGAAGAGGAAGTTCGTTTGGTACGTATTAAGTTCATCTCTGAAATGGCTAATTAAAAAAGCGAAAAAAATAGGCGTGCAGGTATGCGGTTTTGAATAAAAACCGTATATTTGCACGCAATAATTTTTAAACGCATAGCCCTATGTCATTTATTGCTGATAAGATTGTAATGGATGGGTTGACTTACGACGACGTATTGTTGATCCCCGCTTATTCTGAAGTTTTACCGCGCACTGTCGATCTCTCGACTAAGTTTTCAAAAAACATTGAGTTAAAAATACCTTTTGTGACGGCTGCCATGGATACGGTTACCGAAGCGAAAATGGCGATTGCCATTGCTCGTGAAGGTGGTATCGGTGTGATTCACAAAAATATGTCTATCGAAGAACAGGCAAGACAAGTTGCTATCGTAAAGCGTGCCGAAAATGGTATGATTTATGACCCTGTAACGATTAAAAGAGGTTCTACTGTTCAGGATGCACTGGACATCATGGCGGAATATAAAATCGGTGGTATCCCTGTGGTAGATGATGAAGGTTATTTGGTGGGTATTGTAACCAACAGAGATTTGCGTTTCGAAAGAGACATGGCAAAACATATTGATCTTGTCATGACTCCGAAAGAAAGATTGGTGACTACTAACCAGTCTACTGACTTGGAATCTGCTGCACAGATTCTTCAGAAACATAAGATTGAGAAACTTCCGATTGTCGGAATGGACGGAAAGTTGATCGGTCTTGTCACTTATAAAGATATTACAAAAGCAAAAGATAAACCGATGGCTTGCAAAGACGCCAAAGGTCGTCTGCGTGTAGCTGCCGGTGTAGGTGTTACTGCCGATACGCTGGAACGTATGCAGGCATTGGTGGATGCCGGTGCAGATGCAATCGTGATTGATACAGCTCACGGACACTCTAAGTTTGTGATTGAAAAACTGAAAGAAGCAAAGAAACGCTTCCCGAATATTGATATTGTGGTAGGTAATATTGCTACCGGAGAAGCTGCCAAAGCTTTGGTGGAAGCTGGTGCAGATGCTGTGAAAGTAGGTATCGGCCCGGGTTCTATCTGTACCACTCGTGTGGTTGCCGGTGTAGGTGTTCCACAGTTATCGGCTGTCTATGATGTAGCAAAAGCGTTGAAGGGTACAGGTATTCCTTTGATTGCCGATGGTGGTTTGCGTTATTCGGGCGACGTGGTGAAAGCATTGGCTGCCGGAGGATATTGCGTAATGATCGGATCATTGGTTGCCGGAACAGAAGAATCTCCGGGTGACACTATTATCTTCAATGGTCGTAAATTCAAATCCTATCGTGGTATGGGTTCATTGGAAGCAATGGAGAACGGTTCGAAAGACCGCTACTTCCAGAGTGGAACGGCTGATGTGAAGAAGCTTGTTCCCGAAGGAATCGCTGCCCGTGTTCCTTATAAAGGTACGCTTTTCGAAGTTGTGTATCAGCTGACTGGTGGTTTGCGTGCAGGTATGGGATACTGTGGCGCTGCTAACATTGAGAAACTTCATGACGCTAAGTTTACCCGCATTACCAATGCAGGTGTAATGGAAAGTCATCCGCACGACGTGACGATTACCAGTGAATCGCCTAACTATAGCCGTCCGGAATAATAGATAGATACGGTGAACTATTAACGGTGAACGGTGAACAGGCTGTATAATCAGCAGGGTGTTCACTGCTCACCGTTTGTTGTTTGAAAAATAAAAATTGATGATGAAAAGAAGCCTGTTGTTGGGATGTATTTCTCTCTTTGTAGTCGCGGTCTTTGCACAGGAAGATCCGGTATTGATGCGTGTTAACGGAAGAGAGATACTCCGTTCGGAATTTGAATATGCATACCGCCGTTATGCGGAACGTTCAAATACCAGACTTTCGTCCAAAGAGTATGCGGCACTTTTCGCTCAATCGAAGTTGAAAGTGGAAGCAGCCAGGGCTGCCGGACTTGATACGACCTCTGTTTTTCGTAAACAACAGGAGAAATGCCGGACCGAGTTGGTGGAATCTTATCTGATAGACAGGCAAGTGATGGATAGTTGTGCCCGTGCTATCTATCAGAAGATGGGATTGAAAGCACGTAGCGGCAGGGTACAGGTGATGCAGATTTTCAAACGTTTGCCACAGACAATCACTTCCCGGCATTTAGAAGAAGAAAAAACGCGGATGGATTCTATATACCGGATGATACAGAATCAGCCGGATTTGAACTTTAACCGTTTGGTCGAAATATACTCGGATGATAAGCAAAGTAGATGGATCGAATGTCTGGAAACAACGAGCGAGTTTGAGAATGTTGCTTTCTCTCTGGCAAAAGGTATGGCATCGCAGCCCTTTTTCACTCCTGAAGGGATTCATATCTTGAAAGTGATGGATCGGGAGGAAACAGCTGCTTACGAAAATGTCAGTGCCAGGTTAATGGAACGGTTACGGCGCAAGGAGATTTTGGACAAAGGTACAGGCGCGGTGCTCGAACGCTTGAAAAAAGCATGGCAGTATGCTCCCAATCAGGCGGCAATGGAAGAACTGCTGGCGAAAGGCCGTACAGAACAAACCCTGTTTACGATTGACGGACAAGCATACACCGGAACTATGTTCACGCATTTTGCCTCTTCTCATCCTCAAGCTGTCAAACGGCAGTTGGAAGGATTTATAGCTAAGTCATTGCTGGATTATGAAAGCCGGAATATCGATAAAAAGCATCCGGAAATTCCTTATGCCTTGCGGGAATCTGATGAAAACTATTTGGTGGAAGAGATAACACGTCAGAAAATAGATTTGCCCGCAGCTAATGACCGGGCGGGATTGGCTACTTATTTTAAATTTCATTCGTCGGATTATCGGTGGGAGAGCCCCCGGTATAGAGGAGTCGTGCTTCATTGCGTTGATAAAAAGACGGCAAAGCAAGCCAAAAAAATGCTGAAGAAAGTGCCGGAAAAAGAGTGGGCAGACAAGCTTCGGCAAACTTTTAATACATCCGGGGAGGAAAAGATACAAGTTGAACAAGGAATTTTTGCCGACGGAGACAATAAATATATAGATAAACTGGTTTTTAAGAAGGGTGATTTTGATCCTTTGATGTCTTATCCTTTTACTATTGTAGTAGGCGAAAAAATGAAAGGTCCAGATGATTATCGGGAAGTAATTGATCGGGTTCGAAAGGATTATCGAAGCTATCTTGACACGTGCTGGATGCGGGAATTGAGTGAGTCCGGTAAGGTTGAAATAAACCAAGAGGTTTTAAAAACAGTTAATAATAACTGATGTAACCGATTATTCACTATCTTCGTACCTTAAATAAGTAGATTTTAGTTGCCGATGCGAATATTAGTCCTCTTACTGATTACCCTTCTTGGTTGTGGAGCGTGCAAGGAACAGCACGACCACAAAGGAAAGACTCCTTTGGTAGAGGTGGACGGTAATTTTTTATATAAAGAAGATTTGATGTCCGTGCTTCCGGTCGGATTGTCAAAAGATGATAGCATTCTCTTCACCGAGCACTATATTCGTAGTTGGGCGGAAGAGATTTTATTGTATGAGAAAGCTGCGAACAATATCCCCGATAATGTGGATGTAGACAAGCTGGTGGAGAATTATCGAAAAGCGTTGATAATGCATACTTATCAGCAGGAGTTGATTAGCCAGAAGTTGACGAATGATATTTCCGAACACGAGATAGCAGAGTATTACGGCAAAAACAAGGAATTGTTTAAACTGGAAAGTCCGTTGATTAAGGGATTGTTTATTAAAGTGCCGTTGACAGCTCCCCAGTTGAACAATGTGCGCAGATGGTATAAGTCGGAAAAACAGGATGCTATCGAGAGCCTGGAAAAATATAGTTTGCAGAATGCGGTGAAATATGAATATTTCTATGATAAATGGGTGTCCGTGACCGATGTCTTGGACATGATTCCGTTGAAAGTAGAGGCACCGGAAGAGTACGTAAACAAACACCGTCAGGTAGAATTGAAAGATACGGCTTATTATTATTTCCTGAATGTGAGCGATTATCGCGGAGTTGGTGAGGAGAAACCGTATGAATTTGCCCGCTCGGAAGTGAAAGACTTACTGGTAAATCAGAAACGGGTGAGCTTTATGGAACAGGTAAAGAACGACTTGTATCAGCAGGCGGTAAGTAAGAAGAAGATTATATATAATTATTAAATACAAAGAATGAAGAAGTTTGTGAACTTTAGATTTGTTGTTACCCTTGTCCTGGCAATATTTGCTAATGTGGCAACCTATGCACAAGATAATGTGGTTGATGAAGTAGTTTGGGTAGTAGGTGACGAAGCTATTTTAAAATCAGATGTAGAAGAGGCCCGTATGGATGCCTTGTATAATGGACGCAGATTCGAAGGCGATCCTTATTGTGTAATTCCTGAAGAGATTGCTGTGCAGAAGTTATTCCTGCATCAGGCAAAGTTGGACAGTATCGAGGTTTCCGAAGCGGAAATCATCCAGCGTGTGGATATGATGACCAATATGTACATCCAGCAGATCGGTTCCAGAGAGAAAATGGAGGAGTATTTCAATAAAACATCCACCCAGATTCGTGAAACTTTGCGTGATAATGCACGTGACGGATTGACGGTTCAGAAGATGCAGCAGAAACTGGCAGGAGATATCAAAGTGACTCCGGCAGAAGTACGCCGTTACTTCAAAGATCTTCCACAGGATAGTATCCCTTACATTCCTACACAGGTGGAAGTGCAGATTATTACTTTGCAACCCAAAATACCCGTTTCGGAAATCGAGGATGTAAAGAGGACACTGCGTGATTATACGGATCGTGTGACAAAAGGAGAAATCGACTTCTCTACATTGGCCCGTTTGTATTCTGAAGATAAGGCTTCTGCCATTAAAGGTGGTGAATGTGGATTTATGGGACGTGGTATGATGGACCCCGCTTATGCGAATGTGGCATTCAGCTTGCAGGACCCGAAGAAAGTTTCCAAAATTGTAGAATCGGAATTTGGTTTCCATATTATCCAGTTGATTGAGAAGCGTGGTGACCGTGTTAATACCCGCCATATCCTGTTGCGTCCGAAAGTCTCGGAAAAAGAACTGACCGAGGCTTGTGCCCGTCTGGATTCTATTGCAGATGATATTCGTGCTAACAAATTCACATTTGATGATGCCGCTGCCGTTATCTCACAAGATAAGGATACCCGCAACAATCACGGTATCATGGTGAACATCAATGAACATTCTGGTATCACTACTTCTAAGTTCCAGATGCAGGATCTTCCTCAAGACGTTGCTAAGGTAGTGGATAAGATGAATGTTGGCGAGATTTCCAAAGCTTTTACAATGATTAATGAGAAAGATGGAAAAGAAGTATGCGCTATCGTGAAATTGAAAACTAAAATCAATGGTCATAAAGCAACCATCGCGGAAGACTATCAGGATCTGAAAGAAATCGTAATGGATAAGCGTCGCGAAGAGGTGTTGCAGAAATGGATTCTGAACAAGCAAAAACACACTTATGTACGCATCAACGAAAACTGGCAGAAGTGTGACTTCAAGTATCCGGGTTGGGTCAAGAATGACTGATATAACCTTGCTTTGACTTTATATGCTGAAAAAGAATAAGAAAAATAAACAACAAGACAGGCATAGATGGCTCCTTATAGGCTTTCTATGCCTGTTTGGTGTATGTCTTGTGGCACAAGTGAGGCCGACGGGACAGAAACCCACGGCAGGGGCTTCGACAAAATCGACTGCGGATACGTCTAAGACGGCTCCCAAAACCAAAACGCCGGCGGGTAATAAGAAACAATCGGACAACAAGAAGCAACCGGAGAATAAAAAGACCAAAGTTTACTTGCTCCATGCTGACGAAGGACAGGCGGATAAGCTGGCACGTCCGGATGTGCAGGTGTTGATTGGTAACGTGAAGTTGCGCCATGACAGTATGTATATGTACTGTGACAGTGCACTGATTTTTGAGAAAACCAACTCCGTAGAAGCCTTCAGCAATGTGCGTATGGAACAGGGAGACACCTTGTTCATTTATGGTGATTATCTTTATTATGACGGAATGACGCAAATTGCGCAACTTCGTGAAAATGTGAAGATGATTAACCGGAACACGACCCTGCTGACGGACAGCTTGAACTACGACCGTCTCTACGATCTCGGATATTATTTCGAAGGGGGAACTTTGATGGATGAAGAGAATGTACTGACCTCCGATTGGGGCGAATATAGCCCTGCAACAAAACAGTCGGTATTCAACCATGATGTGAAGTTGGTGAACCCTAAGTTTGTGTTGACCTCCGATACATTGAGGTATAATACCGAAAACAAAATAGCAGTGATTCTCGGACCTTCCAATATTGTCAGTGATAATAATCATATCTATTCGGAACGGGGATTCTATAACACATTGACCGAACAAGCGGAATTGTTGGACCGTTCGGTCCTGACCAATCAGGGGAAGAAACTTGTAGGCGACAGTCTGTTCTATGACCGGATAATCGGTTACGGAGAAGCATTCGATAATGTGAAGATGACAGACTCCATCAATAAGAATATGCTGACGGGCGATTATTGTTTCTATAATGAATTGACGGACTCCGCGTTTGCAACAAAACGTGCTGTTGCTATCGATTATTCACAGGGAGACAGTCTTTATATGCATGGGGATACTTTGCAGATGGTGTCCTATAATCTGAATACCGATTCTTTGTACCGGTTGATGAAGGCTTACCATAAAGTACGTATGTATCGTACAGATGTTCAGGGAGTATGTGACTCACTGGTCTATAATTCGAAAGATTCTTGTATGACCATGTATACTGACCCTATTCTTTGGAATGACGGACAGCAACTGCTTGGTGAGCAGATCAAGATTTATATGAATGACAGCACGATTGACTGGGCGCACATTATCAACCAGGCGTTGACAGTGGAGATGAAAGACTCTATTCACTATAATCAAGTGTCCGGCAAGGAGATGAAAGCCTATTTCGTTAATGGAGATATGCGCCATATTGAAGTGATCGGTAATGTGCTGACAGCTTTTTATCCTGAAGAGAAAGACAGTACGATGACCGGATTTAATTGTCTGGAAGGTAGTATGCTGCATCTTTATATGAAGGATAAGAGAATGGAAAAAGGACTTTTTATCGGTAAATCCAACGGAACGATGTATCCGATGGACCAGATACCGCCTGATAAACTGCGTCTTCCTACTTTTGCCTGGTTCGATTATGTCCGTCCGCTAAATAAGGACGATATTTTCAACTGGCGCAGCAAGCGTGCGGGAGAAACATTGAAGCCGACTACCGACCGGCGACCAAAGACAGAAAAGCGAAACTTAATAAATATGAAGTAGTATGGGAATGTTTAACTCAATGAGAAAGCCCCGGGGCTTTAATCATCAATACATTTATGTAGACGAGCGGAAAGAAAAGCTCGCTAAGATGGAGGAGAACGCCAAACGTGACTTGGGGATGCTGCCGGAGAAAGAATTTAATCCGGAAGATATTCGCGGTAAATTCGTCGAAGGTACTACACATTTGAAAAGAAGAAAAGCAAGTGGCCGCAAACCGGTTTCTTTCGGAATCATACTGATAATCATTGCCTTCCTTCTCTATCTGTGGCATTATTTAGCAACAGGAAGCTGGAGTTTTTAATTGTTAATTTACGAAGTATGAGCGATATCATTCATTTGTTACCTGATTCGGTAGCTAACCAGATTGCTGCCGGTGAAGTGATACAACGTCCGGCATCTGTTATCAAGGAGCTAGTGGAGAATGCGATTGATGCAGATGCGCAAAATATACATGTGTTAGTGACTGATGCGGGTAAAACCTGTATTCAGGTGATTGATGATGGAAAAGGAATGTCCGAAACGGATGCCCGTCTCTCTTTTGAGCGGCATGCTACTTCCAAGATACGGGAAGCTGCGGACTTGTTTGCTTTGCGTACCATGGGATTTCGTGGGGAAGCATTGGCATCCATCGCAGCAGTGGCGCAGGTAGAACTGAAGACGCGTCCGGAATCGGAAGAACTGGGAACGAAACTGGTGATTGCGGGTTCTCAAGTGGAGAGCCAGGAGGCTATATCCTGTTCTAAAGGAAGTAACTTCTCTGTAAAGAACCTGTTCTTTAATGTGCCTGCCCGTCGTAAATTTTTAAAGGCTAATTCCACTGAATTGAGCAACATCCTTGCCGAATTTGAGCGTATCGCTTTGGTGCATCCGGAAGTTGCCTTTTCGCTTTATAGTAATGATTCGGAACTGTTCAATCTTCCGGTATCACAGTTACGCCAGCGTATTCTTGCTATTTTCGGTAAGAAGCTCAACCAGCAATTACTGAATATAGACGTGAACACTACCATGGTGAAAATCTCCGGATACGTAGCCAAACCGGAGACTGCCCGTAAGAAAGGAGCCCATCAGTATTTCTTTGTCAACGGACGTTATATGCGCCATCCTTATTTTCATAAGGCAGTCATGGAGGCTTATGAGCAGTTGATTCCCGCCGGTGAACAGATTTCCTATTTTATCTATTTTGATGTAGATCCGGCTAATATTGATGTGAATATTCACCCGACAAAGACCGAGATCAAGTTTGAGAATGAGCAGGCCATCTGGCAGATACTTTCAGCATCCGTTAAGGAATCGTTGGGTAAGTTCAGTGCTATCCCTTCCATTGATTTTGATACGGAGGATATGCCTGATATTCCGGCATTTGAGGAAAAGATATCTTCCGAACCTCCGAAGGTACATTATAATACAGATTATAATCCGTTTAAAGTCTCTGCCGGTGGCGGTGGTGGCGGATCGTATAGTCGTTCGAAAGTAGAATGGGAGGATTTGTACGGAGGGCTGACAAAAGCCAGTAAGATGAATAATCCGCAGCCGGAACCCGAAATGGATTGGGAGGATTCTTCTATTGGAGGCGAACCGGCCTTCGTGGAAGAAAAGATAGAGACGGTGACATCCGCCGCTTCTTCTACTTTGTATGCCAACGAACCGGTGATGGAAAAAGGAAATCAGCATTTGCAGTTTAAAGGGCGGTTTATTTTGACTTCAGTTAAATCGGGTCTGATGCTAATCGATCAACACCGGGCACATATACGGGTGCTTTTTGATCGCTATATGGTACAGATTCAACAGAAACAGGGAGTATCTCAAGGCGTTCTCTTCCCGGAAATATTACAATTACCGGCTTCAGAAGCTGCTGTTCTTCAAAGCATTATGGATGATTTGTCGGCAGTCGGCTTCGATTTGAGCAATCTGGGAGGCGGTAGCTATGCCATCAATGGCATTCCTTCGGGTATTGAAGGACTGAATCCGGTCGAACTGGTGCGTAATATGCTACATACAGCGATGGAAAAAGGGAATGACGTTAAGGAAGAAATCCAAAATATTCTGGCATTAACATTGGCGCGGGCAGCGGCTATTGTCTACGGACAGGTGTTGAGTAATGAAGAAATGGTAAGCCTTGTAGACAACCTTTTTGCCTGTCCCTCACCGAATTACACCCCTGATGGGAAAACTGTTTTGACAACAATCAAGGAGGAAGACATCGAAAGATTATTCAAATAAAACAAATAATTTCATCTTTTTCTAAAACCTTTTAGTTCAGTTCGTGTTATTTAAATAGTTCAACAAAGAAAAAGATTTAAATAACCACTTAACTATTAGGTATATGAAAAAGATTCTGATGTTGCTGGCATTTGCCGGCGTTGCGTCTGTCGCTTCTGCGCAGCAGACAATGACTGTAACTGAATACGAAGTGATTCAGGTACAAGATAAATATCAAGTAATAACTAATCCTTTCTGGAGTAACTGGTTCTTCTCTGTAGGAGGCGGCGCCCAGGTGCTATATGGAAACAATGACCATATCGGCAAATTCAGAGACCGTGTTGCTCCTACATTTAACGTGTCTGTCGGCAAATGGGTAACTCCGGGATTCGGGCTGCGTTTGCAATACAGCGGATTGCAGGCAAAAGGATTCACTACCAGCGAAACTGCTAATTATGTAGTGGGTGGCCCGAGAGAAGACGGTTCTTACAAACAAAGATGGGACTACATGAACTTGCATGGTGATTTGATGATTAACCTGAACGCACTTTTCGGTGGATACAATCCGAACCGCGTATATGAAATTATCCCTTATATAGGTGCCGGTTGGGCTCATGCTTATTCTCGTCCTCACACTAACTCCGCTACTTTCAATGCAGGTATTATCAACCGCTTCCGTTTGTCGAATGCTGTTGACTTGAATCTGGAGTTGAGTGCAACAGGTCTGGAAGGCAAGTTTGACGGAGAACATGGAGGTAAACCCGATTATGACGGTATCTTAGGTGCTACCCTCGGTGTGACTTATTACTTCCCTACCCGCGGATTCCAACGTCCTACTCCACAGATTATCTCTGAACTCGAATTGAATCAGATGCGTAATCAGATGAATGCAATGGCAGCAGCTAATATGCAATTGCAACAGCAGTTGGCAAATGCACAACAACCGGTAGAAGTAGAAGATACTGAAGAAGTTGTTATCACAGATACTAACATTGCTCCGCGTACCGTATTCTTCAAGATCGGTTCTGATAAATTATCTCCGCAAGAAGAAATGAACTTGTCATATCTTGCCAGCAAGATAAAAGAATCTCCGAATGCTACATACACAATCAACGGATATGCTGACTCTGCAACCGGTACTCCTGCTTTCAATCAGAAGTTAAGTTTGGAACGTGCACAGGTTGTTAAAGACTTGTTGGTTAAGAAGTATGGCATCTCTGCCGATAGACTGAAAGTTGCAGCCGGTGGTGGGGTTGACAAATTCGGTCAACCGATTCTGAACCGTGTAGTATTGGTAGAATCTGCACAGTAATAAAAAGTAAAAAAGCGATTTCAGCATTCAGCGATTCTCTGTAATCGCTTGCTGGAAAGGAAAAGCGGCTGAAAGCGAACCCTGAAAAGAGAGGTTCATGCTTTCAGCCGCCTTTTTTATATCTGTTATTTTGGGGTATCTCCTCTGATATTTTATTTTAGTTTATTTGACAGGCTGATAATCTCTGGACTTTCCATAAAATCCTGGGGCCGGCACATAAAGGCGATTGATGCGCTTGTTACCAGCACTATTCTTCTAATGGCTCAAAGTGTTCTTTTTGAAACTCACCATTCTCATTTCTGATATAGGCTGTACCATATGGAGCGTGAAGTAACGGTATTATGTCGGGATCGTATTGGCAGATAGTATTTAGCTTATAGATACCACTATTTTGAGCGGTTTGCATATATTCGTCACTCTCATCTCCAGCTGTAAATCGCCACCCGCTATCATATCTTTCAAACGGATCGCCTTCTTCCGGTTTTTCACGATACATATATCCAACAGGTAAGCCATCCACTGTTATTCTATCAGTGGCTATACATCCATCAGAAGTTTCCCAATCGTTAAGAAGAACCTCATTTTCTCGTCCATTTATAAAAAATGCTTTTTCCTTTCTCATTTTTATTATTTCTTTGCTGCTAATGGCACGGAAATATGCACCGTTTAGGTGCTTAATTTTCATGTTAGTAATATTTATTCATCTTTTTGTCCGTTCAATCGGATTTGTAATCCGATTGTTTTGAGCATCAGGATTTTCAATCCGAACTATATATTAAAGTATAGGTGTATTGCGGATTATAAATCCTGATACTCGGAGAACGGCGGATTGCAAATCCGCCGGGACGCAGGACGCATAATGTTTGGTAACTAGCTAACCTTCCACTGTTATTTTTTCTAAGTATATGTCCTTCTTTAGCTAAATATCGGCAATGAGACTTTCAAATTAGGATATTTGTCGCCCAATTGTTTCAAGAAGTCATTGCCAATGATAATATCCTGTATTGTTTCTTGTGGATCTGTCGGAATCTCCGGGATATTTGTAAATATCAGACAGGAGTAGATAATGAGTTCAACAGGTTTCTCGTCGGTTTGCAATGAAAGTTTGTATGCTTTCACGTTGTTTCCTCTGGCTTGTGCCTGTGCTTGTACTTGTCCCTCCATAGGAATTGCGATGAGACGGGAATTTTCAAGACGCGCCTGATTGAATACAAAATGATTGTCGATTTCTCCATCTGTGTCTGTATCGAATAGGTGCAGATTGTCTCCGCTCAATACCAGATATTTGGGAGTTTGTACGGTATTGAAACGTACAGTTCCTAAAGTGGCCATTCCTTTCAGCTTATCTTTCATTCCGTCTTTGAGTGCGGATGCTACACCATACTCATTGCTGGCATAGTTGAAAGCGTCAATTTTTTCTTCTCCCATAGCTTCTTTCAGGAAAGATAAATCAGAGTTTAAGCAGAGTTTTTTATACTGTTCTGCATTTGCAAATTCAGCTTTGAAATCGGTGTTGTTCACTACTTGTGCTTGTTGCGAGTTTTTGTTTTTCATGTAAAACCAGTATCCTAGATATAGAACAATGAAAATGACCGGAATAAAGGTGTAAATAGACATAGTTTGTACTTTTTAATGTTATTAATAATGGTTTGTTTTATACTTCCACGGGTTTCACTTCTTTCTTTTTTCCAGGAATACATCCCCAAATGATAAGGGCAATTATAAGAAGTCCGACAGCTTTACCGCCATAACGGGAATAGAAACCGACCTTGTTCAACTTCTCTCCATCCAAATTATTTTCTTTTAGGATGGTAGCCAGTTGTTCTTCCGTCAGTTCATAGTAAGTGTCTTCCTTTTCGCAATAGCCGACCAGGCGAGGCTCTTTCTCTATATATAGAGGGAGAAGGTAAGCGATGTTGAACTCCTGATGGAAAGTTGCCAGATCAATGTAGTTTCCATCGTCTGTTTGGTACTCTTCGGTATCAGGCAAATCTGCTACTTTGGTTAATACTTCGCGGTCGCCGAAAGGGATTTTTAAACCACGTGCGGATACTGTTTGGCAAGATAAGAAAAGAATGCCGCCAAGTGCAAATAGAAATTTAAGGTGCTTCATGCTTCTTGTGTTTAAGTGAATAATTTGTGTGATTTTTATTGATATTGTGGCAAAGATAGGAAAAAGAAGAATAAAAGCCGTATAATTGTTTGGAATTTGTAAGCTCTATTCTTTTTTATAAAATGAGGAGATTTTTTTCCTGATTTAGAGGATTTGTATCCTGATTTATGCAATTGATGTAAAATTGCATTATTGGGATAATCCAAATAATTTAATAACAATTGGTTGGAGCTATTAATAATTATCTATATTTGTGATATAGAACTCAAATCTGGAATATTATGGACGACTTTAATACCGTATATGCACTACTCGTTTTAGTTATGTTATTTATTTTATTGAGTAGGTTGGACAATCGCTTCGGAAAAATAGAGAAAGAGTTGAATGAGATGAAGAAATGGATGGAAGATTATCTCAAGGTTCAGCAAAATTCTGTTGCTGAAGCCTCCAAGCCGAAAGAGGAAATATCAGAAAAAGAAATAAAAGATATTCCTGTGATGCCTCAAGTGGCAGAGCATGTTAAGGTAGTAAAGACCGGACAACGAGAAGAGACTGTTCAGGAAAAACACGAACCGGTTGTTGAAGCAGTTGTCCGTGAGACATTGGAAAAGACGCCTGAAAAGACGCTTGAAACAAGAATGGAGGAAGTTTGCGTAGAGGCTGTTCGGAAGGAATCCGCTGAATCTTCGACTGTGCCAGTTGTACCGGTTACTCCGGCTACTCCGGTTGTTCCGGTTGCACCGACTGTTCCGAAACAAAAGAAGCAGGTGAACTATGAAAAATTCATCGGTGAGAACCTTTTCGGGAAGATTGGTATCCTTATATTTGTAATTGGTGTAGGTTTCTTTGTAAAGTATGCCATTGATAAAAACTGGATTAATGAAACCTTCCGTACCGTGCTTGGTTTCTTGACGGGAGCTGTATTGCTGGCTGTTGCCGAACGGTTGCAAAAGAAATACCGAACCTTCAGTTCGCTGCTTGCGGGTGGTGCTTTCGCTGTGTTCTATCTTACAGTTGCCATTGCTTTCCATTATTATCATATTTTCTCGCAGACTATGGCCTTTATCATTCTGATTGGTGTCACAGTGTTTATGTCTATTCTGTCTGTGGTATATAATCGGCGTGAGTTGGCTATCATTTCTCTTGTAGGAGGATTCCTTGCGCCATTCATAGTGAGTAGCGGGGAAGGAAGTTATTTGGTACTGTTCACTTACGTGAGCATATTAAACTTGGGTATGTTCGGACTTTCCATTTATAAAAAGTGGAGTGAACTTCCAATGATTTCATTTGTCTTCACTTGCCTGATAATGGGAATCTTTCTTTTGTTTAACTATACCTCCGGTTCTACGGTTATTTCGAACCATCTGTTTTGGTTTGCTACTCTGTTCTATTTTATCTTTCTACTTCCGGTGTTCTCTATCCTTCGTGGAGAGAATATGCGGACGATGAGCCGGGGATTAGTATTCGTCATTATAACGAATAATTTTATCTATTTGCTTTCAGGAGCCTTATTCTTGCGGAATATGGGATTATCTTTCAAAGCAAGCGGCTTGTTGAGCCTGTTTATCGCACTCGTTAATTTAGGATTAGTGCTTTGGCTCTGGAAGAACCGCAAAGAGTATAAATTTCTGGTTCATACCACACTGGGACTTGTATTGACATTTGTCTCTATCACTATTCCGATTCAACTGGACGGAAACTATATAACCTTGCTTTGGGCATCGGAAATGGTATTGCTGTTGTGGCTCTATGTTAAGTCGAAAATTAGAGTATATGAGTATGCGGCTAAAGTTCTGGTAGGACTCACTTTCGTTTCTTACTTGATGGATGTGTATAGTGTGATGTTTGAACATCATTCCTTGGATACAATTTTTCTGAATAGTTCATTTGCCACCTCTTTGTTTGTGGGATTAGCGACAGGAGCATTTGCTTTATTAATGGAATATTATCATTCCTTCTTCTCTACGGCACGCCGGTTGAAATACAGCTTCTGGAATCCTTTTATGCTTATCGTCTCCGTAATCATACTTTATTATACATTTATGATGGAATTCAATTTGTATTTTGAAGGGGCGACGAGAAGCGGAGTTATGTTCTTGTTTACAGCCATATCCATTTCGAGTGTTTGCTATGCTTTCAGAAAACGATTCCCGATAACGAAACATCTCACTTCTTATATCTTGACTATCGGGGCAAACGTACTTGTATATATTATAAATATATGGGGCGACCAGAGAATATGGACTTCCCCTCCTGTTGTACTACCATGGCTGACAGCTGTGTTCGTAATAGCGAATTTGTATTATGTAGCACGTATGTACTATACATCAATCGGCATAAAATCCCGTTTTACCGTATATCTGAATATTCTTGCCACGCTCCTTTGGCTGACAATGGTACGCTCTTTCCTTTGGCAAGTAGGAGTGGACGATTTCAGTGCCGGGCTGTCACTCTCATTAAGCATTGCCGGGTTCGTCCAAATGGGGTTGGGCATGCGCCTGCATCAGAAACTACTCCGCATGGTGAGCCTTGCGACTTTCGGATTAGTCCTGCTCAAACTCGTCTTTGATGATTTATGGGCTATGCCGACCATTGGCAAGATTATTGTATTTATCATTCTGGGATTGATATTGCTGATACTTTCATTCCTTTATCAGAAACTAAAGGATGTGTTGTTCAAGAATGACGAGGAAGAAACAAACTGAATCTTTGAAAAATATCCGATAAGAAAGGCTGCCTGTTCTACAAAAGAAGGGCAGCCTTTACCTTATAATTATGTTTATTCCCAGACGAAATCTTTTACTCTTGCGAGAAACGTTTCACCTGCTCTTCGATTAATTCCTTATCATCAAAATAATTAATCTTCATCGCCTTCTTCACGTCAGCCAAAGTCTCGGCAGCCGCAGCCCTTGCCACTTCGCAGCCTTGCTGAAGCATCTCGTAGATAGCAGGGATATCCTTGCTGAACTCCTTGCGACGATTGCGAATCGGTTCCAAAGTCTCCTGCATGATGGAATTTAGGAAACGTTTTACTTTCACGTCACCCAATCCGCCGCGTTGATAATGCGCTTTCAGTTCTGCCAGATTCGGATAATCCGGTAAATAACGTTCGAAATGTTCGGGGAGGCAGAAAGCATCTAGGTAAGTAAATACCGTATTACCTTCAATCTTTCCCGGATCTTGTACGCGGAGATGTCCCGGGTCGGTATACATACTCATGATTTTCTTTTGGATTTCTTCCGGTTCTTCCGAAAGGTAGATGCAGTTTCCGAGCGATTTACTCATTTTAGCTTTACCGTCAGTTCCCGGAAGACGCAGACAAGCTGCATTGTCCGGCAACAGGATTTCCGGTTCTACCAATGTCTCACCATATATATAGTTGAAACGGCGAACGATTTCGCGAGCCTGTTCGAGCATCGGTTCCTGGTCTTCACCCACAGGGACAGTTGTTGCGCGGAATGCTGTAATGTCTGCTGCCTGGCTGATGGGATAAGTGAAGAAACCTACGGGAATACTTGCTTCAAAGTTACGCATCTGGATTTCCGATTTCACAGTCGGGTTACGTTGCAGGCGGGATACGCTGACAAGGTCCATATAATAGAAACTAAGTTCGCATAGTTCCGGTATTTGCGACTGGATGAAAATCGTAGCTTTAGTCGGATCAATACCACAAGCCAGATAATCAAGAGCAACTTCGATTACATTCTGACGTACCTTTTCCGGATTGTCTATATTGTCTGTCAATGCCTGTGAATCGGCAATGAAGATAAACATCTTACTATAATCACCTGCGTTTTGCAGGTCAACTCTGCGTTTCAACGAACCTACATAGTGACCGATATGAAGTCTTCCGGTAGGACGGTCGCCCGTCAATATGATTTTTTCTTTTCCCATATTTATTACCTTATTATATAATGGCGACAAAGATAAGGATAAAAACTGAAAGAAACATCAAAATGCAGTTACTTCATGATTTGTGCCTGCTTAAGATAAGAATGTAATCATTAAAAGCCAATGGAAAAACGACTGTTTCATTAACACGGTAAATTATTTCAGTAAAAAAGTGAACATATCTTTTTGTCATGTGCAAAATATGTCGTTACTTTGCACAAATTTTGAAGTCAACAATGAATCAACAGGAAATTAGAAGCAAGTATTATTTACATTCGGATGTTTTTCATCCCGAAACGAAAGTCTTCTTCTCTTATTTCCAAAAACAATATTTTAGTTCTTTGGTAATGCGTTAATCCTTTTTTGAGGGTAACGCATTTTTTTTATGAACGAACTTAGAAATAACAACTTATTATAACAACAAAAGAAATGGAAAAGGAAATCAAGAAAGTTCTCGTTTTGGGTTCTGGAGCACTCAAAATCGGACAAGCCGGAGAGTTCGACTACTCAGGCTCACAAGCACTGAAAGCTTTGAAAGAAGAAGGTATCAGCTCAGTATTGGTAAACCCGAACATCGCAACCATTCAGACTTCTGAAGGTATTGCCGATAAAGTGTATTTCCTTCCCGTGAATACTTATTTCGTAGAAGAAATTATCAAGAAAGAACGTCCCGATGGTATCCTTTTGGCATTCGGCGGACAGACTGCATTGAACTGTGGTGCTGAACTTTACACACAAGGTGTTCTTGATAAATACGGAGTAAAGGTGCTCGGAACTTCAGTAGAAGCTATCATGTATACAGAAGACCGTGACCTGTTTGTGAAGAAACTGGACGAGATAGAAATGAAGACTCCGGTCAGCCAGGCAGTAGAAAACATGGAAGATGCCATTGCTGCTGCACGCAGAATTGGTTATCCTGTCATGGTGCGTTCTGCTTATGCACTGGGTGGTCTTGGTAGCGGTATCTGTGCCAATGAGGAAGAGTTCCTGAAATTGGCAGAGAGCTCATTTGCTTTCTCCAAACAAATTCTGGTAGAAGAGTCTTTGAAAGGCTGGAAAGAAATCGAATTTGAAGTGATCCGTGACGCTAACGACCATTGCTTCACAGTAGCCAGCATGGAAAACTTCGATCCGCTGGGTATTCATACCGGCGAATCAATTGTAGTAGCTCCCACCTGCTCGCTGGATGATAAAGAACTGGCTCTGTTGAAAGAACTTTCTACCAAATGTATCCGTCACCTCGGTATCGTGGGTGAATGTAACATTCAGTATGCTTTCAACTCTGAAACGGATGACTACCGTGTGATTGAAGTAAATGCCCGTTTGAGCCGTTCTTCTGCATTGGCTTCTAAGGCTACCGGTTATCCGTTGGCATTCGTAGCTGCTAAAGTGGCACTTGGTTACACACTCGACCAGATTGGCGAGATGGGAACCCCGAACTCTGCATACGTAGCTCCGCAACTTGACTACTATATCTGTAAAATCCCTCGTTGGGACTTGACGAAGTTTGCCGGTGTATCCCGTGAAATCGGTTCAAGCATGAAATCGGTAGGTGAAATCATGTCTATCGGTCGCTCTTTCGAAGAAATCATCCAGAAAGGCCTTCGTATGATCGGTCAGGGAATGCACGGTTTCGTAGGTAATGACGAACTGCACTTTGATGATCTTGATAAAGAGCTTTCTCGCCCGACTGACTTGCGTGTTTTCGCCATTGCACAAGCAATGGAAGAAGGGTATACCATCGAACGTATCCACGACCTGACAAAGATCGACCCATGGTTTCTTGGCAAACTGAAAAATATCGTAGACTACAAAGCGAAACTGTCTACCTATAATAAGGTAGAAGATATACCTGCCGATGTAATGCGTGAAGCTAAAGTGTTAGGTTTCTCTGACTTCCAGATTGCCCGTTTCGTACTGAATCCAACCGGAAACATGGAGAAAGAAAACCTGGCAGTGCGTGTTCATCGTAAGTCTATGGGTATCCTCCCGGCTGTAAAACGTATTAATACAGTTGCTTCCGAACATCCGGAACTAACTAACTATCTGTATATGACTTATGCAGTGGAAGGCTACGATGTAAACTATTATAAGAATGAAAAATCAGTAGTCGTACTGGGCTCGGGTGCTTACCGTATCGGTAGCTCTGTGGAATTTGACTGGTGCTCGGTGAATGCAGTTCAGACTGCCCGCAAACTGGGTTACAAGTCTATCATGATTAACTACAACCCTGAAACGGTTTCTACTGACTATGATATGTGCGACCGTCTCTACTTCGACGAACTTTCGTTCGAACGTGTACTCGATGTAATCGACCTCGAACAACCTCGTGGTGTGATCGTCTCGGTAGGCGGACAAATCCCGAACAACTTGGCTATGAAACTTTACCGTCAGTCGGTTCCTGTATTGGGTACTTCTCCGATTTCTATCGACCGTGCTGAAAACCGTAACAAGTTCTCTGCTATGCTCGACCAACTGGGTATCGACCAACCGGCTTGGATGGAACTGACCAGTCTTGAAGAAGTGAAGGGATTTGTAGAAAAAGTAGGCTACCCGGTATTGGTTCGTCCTTCTTACGTCCTTTCAGGAGCAGCAATGAATGTTTGCTATGACGATGAAGAATTGGAAAACTTCCTGAAGATGGCTGCCGAAGTTTCTAAAGAATATCCGGTTGTTGTTTCCCAGTTCCTTGAAAATACGAAAGAGATTGAATTTGATGCCGTTGCGCAGAATGGTGAAGTGGTAGAATACGCAATCTCCGAACATGTAGAGTTTGCCGGTGTTCACTCCGGTGATGCAACTTTGGTATTCCCGGCACAGAAGATTTACTTTGCAACAGCTCGTCGCATCAAGAAGATCAGCCGTCAGATTGCTAAAGAACTCAATATCTCCGGTCCGTTCAATATCCAGTTCCTGGCTCGTAACAACGAAGTGAAAGTAATCGAATGTAACTTGCGTGCTTCTCGTAGCTTCCCGTTTGTTTCTAAAGTTCTGAAACGTAACTTTATCGAAACTGCTACCCGCATCATGCTGGATGCTCCATACTCACGTCCGGATAAGTCGGCATTCGATATCGACTGGATTGGTGTAAAAGCTTCTCAATTCTCTTTCTCTCGTCTGCACAAGGCTGACCCGGTATTGGGCGTAGACATGTCTTCTACTGGTGAAGTGGGATGTATCGGTGACGATTTCTCTGAAGCATTGCTGAATTCAATGATTGCTACCGGATTCAAAATTCCTGAAAAAGCAGTGATGTTCTCTTCCGGTGCAATGAAGTCGAAAGTAGATTTGCTGGATGCCAGCCGTATGCTGTTTGCTAAGGGCTATCAGATTTACGCAACTGCCGGAACAGCAGCTTTCTTGAACGCTCACGGTGTAGAAACTACTCCAGTTTACTGGCCGGATGAAAAGCCGGGTGCAGAGAACAACGTCATGAAGATGATTGCTGACCATAAGTTTGATTTGATCGTTAACATTCCGAAGAATCACAGCAAGCGTGAGTTGACGAACGGTTATCGTATCCGTCGCGGTGCAATCGATCATAACATTCCGTTGATTACCAATGCTCGTTTGGCAAGTGCCTTTATCGAAGCATTCTGCGAATTGAAACTGAATGATATTCAGATTAAGAGCTGGCAGGAATATAAATAAAAACAGTTTTAGCTGTCTATTAGATAAGGAGAACTCTCTCTTTGGCTTGTCCAAAGGGGGAGTTTCTTTTTTATTAGTAAATATAGCACATCAGAGTGTGTTCTATATAGGGAGTGTTTTGTTATTAATAAATGATTAAAGTTAATTATTGGTTGAAACTAAGTAGAATCTGTCTATCCATCAGCAAGAGAAGCGATTTATTTTTTATTTTTGTTTCTTGAAAAGATAAAATCAGATAAAACAATGTTAGTACTTCTATCTTGTGCCAAGACTATGAGTGAGACTTCAAAGGTGAAAGTACCTTTGACGACAGTTCCACGATTTCAAAAAGAAGCTTCCGGGATTGCTTTGCAGATGTCACAGTTTTCGGTGGATGAACTGGAACGCCTGTTGCGTATAAATGCCAGGATGGCGGTGGAGAATTATAAGCGTTATCAGGCTTTTCATGCAGAAGACACATCGGAACTGCCCGCTTTGCTGGCTTATACCGGAATTGTATTCAAGCGACTGAATGCAAAGGATTTCTCGAAAGAAGAATTCGAATATGCGCAGGAACATCTGCGGTTGACTTCTTTCTGTTATGGGTTGTTGAGGCCTTTAGATGTCATTCGTTCCTACCGCTTGGAAGGAGATGTAGTGTTGCCGGAATCGGGTAATCAGACCATGTTCTCTTATTGGAAATCCCGTCTGACGGATGTCTTCATCGAAGATATAAAGAAAGCGGGAGGCATACTCTGCAATCTGGCTAGCGACGAGATGAAAAGTTTGTTCGATTGGAAGCGTGTGGAGAGAGAAGTGCGTGTCGTTACTCCCGAATTTCAGGTGTGGAAGAACGGGAAATTAGCTTCGATAGTGATCTATATCAAGATGTCCCGTGGTGAAATGACGCGGTTCATTCTGAAGAACAGAATCGAAAATCCGGAGGATTTGAAAAGCTTCTCCTGGGAAGGATTCGAATTTAACGAATCTCTTTCGGATGAAAAGAAGTTTGTATTTACTAACGGTAAAGAAATATAAAGTATGACGGAAGTAGAAAAGATGCGTAGTAGCCAGTTGGCTGATATGGCTGCGCCGGAATTGCAGGTGCGTTTTGAACATGCCAAGAAGCTGCTGGCGCGTATGCGGGGAATGAGCACTTATGATGCGGGGTATCGGGAATTATTGGAAGAACTGGTACCGGAGATTCCTGAAACTTCAATAATCTGCCCGCCTTTTCATTGCGATCATGGAGACGGAATCAAATTGGGTGAACATGTATTTGTGAATGCCAATTGCACTTTCCTGGATGGAGGATATATCACAATAGGCGCCCATACGCTGGTTGGACCTTGTGTACAGATTTATACGCCGCATCATCCGATGGATTACCTGGAAAGAAGAGGCTCTAAGGAATATGCTTATCCGGTGACGATTGGCGAAGACTGCTGGATTGGTGGCGGTGCTATTATCTGTCCCGGCGTGACAATTGGCAATCGCTGTGTGATAGGGGCGGGGAGCGTTGTGACGAAAGATATTCCCGACGACAGTGTGGCAGTCGGGAATCCGGCACGTGTTGTTCGCAAACAGCTTGTTTAACGTTTGACCGGAAAAGTTATTTCCCGGATTTAAGCGTTCCTGCGTTACTATCTTTGTTGGGAATTCGTTTTCCTGCAGATTCTATTTTAATTATTAATGATAGAAAAAGAGGCGCGACTATCTTTATTTTGTTCTGTTTATTAGATGAACTGGAAGAAGTGAAAGTGGCAAGAAAAAAGTTTTTATTATTATTTGCTGATAATCAGAGTGTTTCTTTATTTGATAAAAACTTTCTTGAAAAATAATACATGAAATGTTTGCAGAATTCAAAAAATGCCGTACCTTTGCATCGCTTTTGAAACGGAAGTGTACGGGCGTTTAGCTCAGCTGGTTCAGAGCATCTGCCTTACAAGCAGAGGGTCGGCGGTTCGAATCCGTCAACGCCCACACAAAAAACGAAACACTTCCGGCTCATTAACAAGGGCGTTTAGCTCAGCTGGTTCAGAGCATCTGCCTTACAAGCAGAGGGTCGGCGGTTCGAATCCGTCAACGCCCACTACTGAAAATCAGATAGTTACACTGTTAGCT
>NZ_QVLZ01000064.1:29092-30427 GCF_003435205.1 Bacteroides sp. AF32-8BH
TACTGAAAATCAGATAGTTACACTGTTAGCTATCTGATTTTTTTTATGCGTCAAAACTTGGTTTATGAATGGTTTTTGCACGGTGATGTAAACCGAGATGTAAACCGGAAAATGACACATGAATGCTTCAATTTCAGTAGTTTGCTACAAATCCAAAACACTTTCTAATGGTGAGAGTCCATTAATGCTTCAAATCACTAAAGATAAAAAGAGAAAATATCAGAGTCTTGGTATTTCTGTGAATCCCAAACATTGGAACTTTTTGAAGGGTGAACCTAAGCCTAAGTGTCCTAATCGTGATTATATTCTGAAAATTATTTTAGCAAAGAAAGAAGAATTGCAAAGAAAGGTACTAGAGTTTAATAGTAGACAAAGAGAATATTCTGTTTATTCTTTATTAAGGGAGACTGAAAGAACTCAACATATGACTGTGGGGGAGTTTTATTTGGCTTTGATAGACGAATTTGAGAGAAATGGTAAACTTGGTAATAGACGTGCTTATAAAGGCTCGTATAACTCTTTAAATTCGTTTACGGGGGATAATCTTGATATTTGTTTTGAGGATATAACGCAAGGTTGGCTTTTGAATTATGAAAGTTGGTTGCGTGCGAAAGGCAACAAGGAGACAACTATAAGTATTCAGTTTCGTACTTTGCGAAGTGTGTATAATAAAGCTATAAAAAGAAAATGTGTGGGAAAGGAGTATTATCCGTTTGAAGATTTTCATATCAATAAGTTTAATGTTCATACAGATAAAAGGGCTATTTCGAAGAATGATGTACTGAAGATTATCTCTGCTGATTTAACAGGTAAGAGTGAATATGTAAAGTTCAGCCGAGATATTTTTGTCTTTAGCTATTTGTGTGGTGGAATAAACTTCTGTGATGTGGCTAGTTTAACAAAGGAGAATATATTAAATGGTAGATTGTCTTATGTCAGACAAAAAACAGGGAAACAGATAAATCTGTGCCTTACGAAAAATGCCAGCGCGATTATTGATAAATATTATAAGGGTGGTAAAGGTTTTCTTTTTCCTATTTTAGATATAACTCGACATATAACTGCTACGCAAAAGGAAAATAGGCTGCATAAAGTTTTGGGACAAGTTGATAAGTCTTTGAAAATTGTCGCCCAAATTGCGAAGGTTGATGTGAATTTAACGACTTATGTTGCCCGCCATTCTTATGCGACTGTTTTGAAACGTTCGGGCGTGCCAACGTCTATTATTTGTGAATCTTTGGGACATAGCTCCGAACGGATGACACAGATTTATTTGGATAGTTTTGAAAATGAGCAGATAGATGAAGCAATGAAGAATCTTCTTTAAAATAAAAT
>NZ_QVLZ01000065.1:0-27058 GCF_003435205.1 Bacteroides sp. AF32-8BH
ACAGTCAGTCATATTTAATGAAGTAAAGCAGATAATTACAGATTTTGCAGAAAACAATGGCATACTGCAAGAACTGGAAAAAATCGTAAACACTTGTCATGACAATGCCATGTACAAGCTCAAGGAAGATTTTCCAACTATGAAAGCTTCCGACACCAGGTTATTATGCTATATTTTTGTAGGATTTTCACCGCAAGTAATTAGCTTATTCATGAAGGATACGGTGGCTAATGTATACGCTCGCAAGTCACGGCTCAAATCACGTATTAAATCTACGGAAACAGCTAATAAAGAATTATTCTTAAGCCTTCTGGGATAGGTATTTCAACTTTATACTAGGTTCCAATGACTAATGCATCATCCGGTAATTAAATCTAGAATATGTTCAGATTGTTTTTGCCATAATACCGGAATGATGTAATTGTAGAATGGTTTTGTCATGGAGGTAAGCCATAACAGGTTTAATTCTCCTGGGAGGTATGTCCGGAAAGTATGAAGATGCTTTCATTATAATATCTGTTACTATTCCAGTCAATTGTCAGAAACTTATTGATTGCCCTATATTTTTTAAGGTTGTAAATCATCTGTTAGCGTCGTGTTAGAAAAATAAGAAGAACGAAGTCTTTATGTTTCTGTATTATAATGTTTTATGCAATGCGGACGTTAGATTTGTGGTTTCATTTTGTAACTCGTGATTTATGTGTTATTACTTTTGCAACCAGGAAAAACAAAACAGATGTGATAATATAAAACTGTTTCTTGTTCATTAAAATACTTCATTTTTACAGGTTGCACGTAGAATAAGAACAGTCTTATTATGATGACACAGCTTTTCATCCGTTTACTTTGGGTGCATGTTTTGTTTATCCACTTAAAGTTTGAGTTATCCTAGTTTGAATTATGAATTTGAATAGAAAAAAGTACTTTTTATGTTTTGCCTGTGTCTTGGCCTGCCTTGTGTATTCAGACAAGGTTTCCGCGCAGTTTTATTCTGTCAGAACCAATCTGGTGGGTTTAGGTACGGGGAATTAACACTTACTGCAAAAGATAAAAAATACATGTTTCAAATAACGTTTTTCGGTTATAGGCCTAGATTCATAATCAAGAAATTCTTTTTATAATTTTCAAACAAATATAAAGAGTATATATTAAGATTTTATGATACAAAATAATATCATAAACATCCCCCTGTCCGCTGACGATGTGATAATAAGAACAAACTGAAGTATTATTAAGCCCTCTATGGACATGTAATGAACAATACAGTTTATAAAGAGGCACAGATAACTCATTAGCAAGACGCAAAGATTATAGCAGAACCTTCATTGTTTTGTACTCATGAAGCTTAACAGAAAGCTGAAAAAATATATCCATTGAAGTTTCACATCTTTGCCGTATACCATGATAATATAATAGCAAAATACGTTGAAATGGTCGGTAATCCAATGAAGCTCCGGCAGAATCGGGCGGTAGTTTTTGGAGCAGAAAACCACGCAATTCGCTACCGATGGGTCGGGCGTGTATTTTGTAATGTAATTCTAGAACAGCGAGTTGCGCGAATAGACATATACCTCCTCGGATCAGTTCAACAGCCAGTCGCTGTAAGAATTGACGGTATCTGTCCGTCTTCCTGTATTTATGTTCGTGTCTTATGCAATATCTAAGCTTTTTATACCTCCCCTTTTCTTAGTCTTTGTCACAAAGTAAACACCGATAAATACCAAAGCCGTCGACAATAGTTTCTGTATCGAGAGTGTGTCCTACCCAACAGCAATGGCAATTACGGAAGCAACGATGGGGTGTGCGTAATTATACATGCTGGGCTGTATAGGACGAATGTGTTTCAATGCCATCGGGATGAGCATGAACGTAACGAACGTGACTCTGAACAGCAGATAAAGAAGCGCGCACAGCTGCGTCATGTTAAATGTTTCCCGATGGAATATAGGGACATGTTGCACATGCGGGAGACAAAACAAAGCGAGTGCCAATGTGGAAAACAGAAACATCCATTTCATCATCGTCACGGAAGGCAGGGCTTTTTCTTTCGGCATGAAGAGGGACGCAAACCAAAACATCATGCAGACGAAAATCGCTCGCATGACGATAATCGCTTCCGGCAGCATTACGAGGTCAACAGGTATTTGAATATCGGCATACTGACACTGAACAAGATCTTTGCCGATAATATCAAAACATACCCTTATTTTATAGCGTTATCAGACGTTCGTATGTATTCTCTCCTCGACATCGATTCTTTTTGTTCGGGCAGGAAGGCGTTTTCTGCAGAATAGCCCACCATAAGCAGACTGGTAAACTCACAATCTTCGGGAGCACCTACTATCCCTTTGACTTTTTCCACTTCGTCGGCAACGGGAATGTGGAATATAGTTCCCAATCTTTCAACGGTGGCGGCATGGTGCATATTTTCCAATACGCACCATGCCGAAGCGAAGTAGTTGAACGAGCTTTACTCTTAGGGTTAGAGCAACGGACTTTGTTTCTGGCGGAAGAAGGGCAGGATTAACAACCCACTCTGTGTCAGCATATGCTGTTGCTTGGACAGTGTCATTAGAAATAAACAAATGGTTCCAACTGATTTCCCAGTTTATCAATAGGATAAAGAGCACCTTCTTTTTTCAACAGGAATATCATATTACGAATCATCTCTCTACATTTATCTGGAAATACAGAAGAAAGCTCTTCCTTCTCTTCCTGATCCTCTTTCAAATTATAAAGCACTGCTTCCGGTTGCTTTGGATTTTCCGGCAAATAATAATAGATTAATTTCCAATCCCCTTCCCGATATACTGTAAAGTAATTACCACGATGAGCATGGGGAAAATGCATGAGAAACATTTCAGAACGCTTTTTATTTACTTTACCACTTAACTGTTTTTTTAAATTGAATCCGTCTATCACATAATTGGCAGGTGGTTCACATCCAGCCACAGATAAAACGGTTGGATAAATATCCATAATCGTTCCCAATTGATTTTGTATACCTCCAACTTTAATTGGTAAACGTTTCTGAAATTTATTACCTTTTCGGGGCTTTGCCCAACTCACAATAAAAGGCACACGCATACCACCTTCAAACTCCGTACCTTTTTTTCCTCTCAATGGAGCGGAAGAACCATATCCCCGTTCTTCTCCTAAAGGTGCGTCTCCACCGTTATCTCCCAAAAAGAAAATCAAAGTGTTTTCCGCAATTCCCAATTTTTCAAGTTGGTCCATGATGTCTCCTAAAGACTTATCCATGCCTTCTATCAATGTAGCAAAGGCCCTGGCCTGTTCCTTCTTATTTGGATCTGTATAACGGGACAGAAAACTTTTATCAGCCTGAAAAGGTGCATGGACAGCATAATGAGACATATTCAAATAAAAAGGACGCTTTTCCTTTACAGCTTTAGCTATCTCACGATTAGCTTCTATTGTCAACGCTTCAGTCAAGAAAGTATCCGTACCATGGTACTTCTCCAAATCAGGAACTGCTCTAGCTCTTGTTCCCTTAATATGGCCATACCCCCACTCACCATAATAGCTGCCGGGATGTCCGATTCCCGCACCTGCAATATTGACATCAAAACCTAGATTCAATGGGTTTTCACCTTCACTGTTCATACAACCTAGATGAGATTTTCCAATATGAATTGTCTTATATCCGGCCTGTCGCAAAACCTTGGGCATAGTTGGAGTATTTTTTGTTAATCCTTTCCAGTTCCAATCGGGAGGCCCAAAAGGAGTACGGTTATTACTTTCAGCGTTAATCCAATTAGTAGTACGATGTCTTGTAGCGTTTTGTCCTGTCAAAAGCGAAACCCTGGAGGGAGAACTCACACTTTGCGCATAAAAAGTGGAAAAACAGATACCTTGTTTCGCCATTCTCTCCATATTAGGGGTGTGATACCAATTATTTAATGGATGACGTACCCGATTTCCATTCTCATCTGTCAAAAAAGGAACAGAAGTATCCATAAGCCCCATATCATCTACCAAAAAAACAATGATATTGGGACGTTCTTGATAATCGCCAATCATTGACGAAGTTGCTACTAGAAAATTAAATAAGAGCATGCTTACATTTTATGATTAAAAATCTCTCAAACTACCTAAAAATAAAATATTCCATTCTGACTTCTCTACTTTCTTCTTTTTCCAATATAGCTTTCGTCACTTTTACCCTCTCCGAATATTTTTCGACCAAGTACATTTTTTCATTTCACCTTTTCATAAATTATATAATTAGTCCATCAGAGCATTACCTGTCTCAGTCCGTGCCAATCGTATAAAAACTGTTCCTTTATTGGGAGCAATATATTTTCAAGTAGCGTCCGAGACAGACAAAGGACTGAAAGCTCCTATTACATAGAAAACATGTCTTTTTATGATAGTCGTAATATAAAATAGCAATTATTTCACAACAAACGTATTAAAAGAATGTGCCTGTAAAGTTACATTTAAATGCTTCTCCCCTAATTGTACCGTCATTTGCTGCGCAACATCACCATAATTACCTGCTACTATCAAATATTTACCTTCTGGAGTCAAGAAAGCAATAACAGACAAATTATCCTCCCCCTTCTCTTTATATTGTAAAACCCTTGTACCTGAAACAACCTGATTGCAAAAATGCTTCACCGCATAGTATTCTGGTGTATACGTAATAGTCCCGGTTTTAGAATCTACACGAATCAAAGCATTTTGTTTCCATCCCCAGCTACTTTTTCCTTCGTCAGATAAAATCGCATTCCAAAAAGTATACTCCTCACAACCATTACCTATATAATGATTGATCAACCTAAATGTATGTTCTGCCGCTTTCCAATCAAACGTTCCTGAACCACATTCACTCTCTGTCTGCATATACTTATAATACGGATATTTCTTGCGGATAGCAGGCAAAATCTGTCCTCCCCACCATTGAAATCCTAATCCTTCCACTGCATCTTTCATACGAGAATCTGACAGAATCTTATCTACAACATCAAAACGATTGGTATTGAGTGTTCCAAGAAAAAGTGAAACCTCCGGGTGTTGTTTCTTTAACTCTGGCGCCAAATATTCGACATTAAATCTTATAATCCCCTCAGGCGTCCATGCACAACCCGGATAAATGGTATATGCCCATGGTTCATTCTGAAACATCACTCTTGATATGGAAATATTCTCTTCCCGATAGGCAGAAACAAACCTACAGAAATAATTGGCATAGGTTTTCAAATAACGAGAATCCTGAATAAAATAATCATTCACAGCCAATTGCTTTGGATAATATGCAGCATCCTTCCCCGTAGTATTTTCATATAGAACAACATCAGACAAAGGAGACATTTTATTCTGTCCATTCCAACTACGTACTGAATAATAATGGTTAACCTTCATCCAGGACGGCGGTGACCAAGGAGATGCCCAAAAGATTACATCAGGATTACAGTGCAGAACTCTTTTACAGAAAGGGATAATTGTCTTCTTATCACGTTCTATAGAAAAGTACTTTAACTGAAAATCACCGGACACTTCATCACAACTATACCAGTCCCGTGCATAATCATTGGCATTCATCGGTATACGCCCCATGGAAAAACGTAAAGCGCCTTCTTTTGAAAAAAGATTACTTAATACTTCCTTCTGTTGTTCAAAGGGCAACAAATTCAAAGCATCCCATCCCAGTTCGTTGAGACAAGTTCCCCATCTTTTGAATACCTGAATGCTTTCTGTTGTATCCACCTTTAAAGCGGGTTCCTTATCAGGCTTTAATTGTAATCTGATTTTCGATTCTTTCCACATATTTCCTTCCGTGCTGTAGATCCATGTGCAGGACTGGGCAGATACACTTTCCACCCCCATCAACAAAACTATAAATATAAAAATTATTCTTTTCATTTTCTCCTTTTTTAGAATATTTCAATTAACTAAAAATCAGATAAATTTATCCGAGATACCCCCTCGATACTTGGCAACATAATCCCATCAGCCTGTTGAACTTTTATGACGATAATATGTTCCTCCGCGGTCTGATATACATGTGACGGAGTGTTTTTTCCTGCAAACATCTCAGATTTATCATCTCCCCATTGAATATTACCAGACAGTTTACTGCCTGTAAATTCAAGAAAACCAAATGATTTCCCGCTATGCTCTATTGTTACAAGGCAATAGTCCTTAAAAGGGTCTTCTTCCGGTCCCTCCTGCAAAATATCCCCTCCACCGCTACATGAATATACCATGAAAAAAATTAAAGTCAGTCCAATATGTTTCAATATCTCCTTCATATTCTCCTATTTCTTATTTTGATTACCTATTGCAAAACGTATTCTTTTTTCTTCATACTCGTCTTCATCCTCTATTTTCTTCCGGAGCACAATGACATACTCTCTGTCAATCAACTCACTTGTATCAATCCGAATCTCCGGGTTATCATCATTAGTAATTCCTGAAAATACCACGTTATTAGTTAGTGAGAGCACCTGATACTCTACCTGGGGACAAGTCTTCAGACTAATCTTCTTATTTTTCTTATCATAAGCAAAACTGGTCATTTTTTCCAAAGGCATATCTTCCTCCTTGAGAATAATTTCAGATTTCAATAGTGAGCCACCCCGCAAATATTCCCAATCCTCTGAATATTTACCCTTGTAATATACTCTAATCCGATCTCCGGCCTTTATTGGTAGGGTTATTTTACAGAAACAGTCTGTTTCACTATGGTAAGAGTCTGCCGGATACTTAACAGGGATTTCCTCGGATATATATTCTTTTATAGTTCCGTTCTTGCCTACTAAAGCTATTCTCAGGTTTCCGTCAAAAGCTGACCGTCCGATGTTGTAAACAGCTCCTATACTTATTTTAAATTCTTGTTCTGGCTGAATATTAACAGCATCCATTACAAGTCCTTCATAATAGACACCATTCACTTCCTTCCTAATAAGAACCAAATTATCTGTAAAAGCAGAGGTGCCATCCTTATCTGGTATCAAGTTAAAAAAAGCAGCTTGCTCTTGAGTGTATCCACCGCTAGAACTGCCGGAACCCGGATTTGACGGATCCATAACAGTCAATAAGTAATAACCATTCGAACTTCCACTCCACCCCCAATTAACATGATAATAATTTTTCTGGGTATAGCCATCTATTACAAACATATGCCCTCCACCGGATTTAGTAGAAGCTGTATATAGAATCGGCCTTTTTGCATCAAGTTCTTTCCTTAACATCTGATGCCATTCACTCATAACACGGGTAGCCCGATTCTGCATATGAGTCCCCTTATTATATTTCATATACTTTATCATACCTTCCAGTGCATTCTCGTAATATGCCCACGTAGACTTCCTGCCAAACTGTGACTTTGAAATAATGCCACAATCATATATAAGAGTTGCAACCTCATCCTTTATATCAGTATCCGAATTCTTATCAACTTTTACCGGCATCTTGCTCCAAACATAAGGACGATCAAAAGTTTTGCTTGGTATCTGGGTATTCTTATCAGCTTGTAGAGTATAAGCAGGTACAGTTCCTACACCCTGATCCGGCCATTGATAATATTGCATAATAATCGCCATTGCAGTAGCTACACAGCCGGTAATTGACTTTCCGTCACTGGTTGTCGGAGATAGTCTGTTGAAAGGCGCTTGCTGGTCCCACAAGGCTGTGGTTAATTTCACTATTGGCGTACCAATAGCGTCTGATGCCCGCGTCTAAGCTTTCGAAATATAAGAAGTGCCCACAACATGTTCCTCCCGGACCGCATTAATCTGATTGCGTAATTCATCCATCCAATCAAGCAAGTTGGGAGGCATATTTTCAACTACAAAATGATTCGAGCAAGAGTATCCTAATATCGGCATGGTAACATCATCTCCCGAGATAATCACAAACCCATCACTATCCATACGGTTAAACACATAAAATGCGGGAGATGATCCACCTCTCGTAGTAGTACTTTCACCATCCCAGACGAGCTGAAGTCTGGGAATTCCACCACGGGATCGTATCGTTTCACAAAAAAAACTCATAGCCACTTTTCTAGCCTGCTCCATTGTAATTTCATTAGCAAGAAGAATATGCTTTGAGGAAAATAATATAAGAAAGAAAAAAATATATTTCATAAAAAAGAGCATTAGACCACGTTGGTGTAGTTAAAAACTGGATATTGGAGTATTCTCTCCTACCGGGGAGACACTCCAATATTCTTTTTATAATTACCATCCGAGATTCTGTCCCAAATTCGGATTTTTAAAGCGTTCTGTATTGGGTATAGGATAAAAATACATATTATCAGTTACCGCACGGGTTTCGAGTAAGAATTTCTCATAACTGATTACCTCATTATTCTTCGTTATTTTTACTCCATATATATTGGCCGTCTGTCCCAGTTCCTTCCAGCGACGTACATCCCAAAAACGATGACCTTCAAAAGCTAACTCAACACGACGCTCATTCTTCAGGCGTTTAACGAAATCTTTTTCTGTAATATCCGACGGAAAACCGGGCAACGAAATATTTGTACGACCACGAATCTGATTTACCGCTTCACGCGCACTCATGTTGTAAACAGCATCTTTATAGTTGGGATCATGAAAAGCATTAATCATAGCTTCTGCATAATTAAGCAAAATCTCACCATAACGGAACAATACCCAATTATGCTGTTTTTTCGTAACAGTGCTACCAGCCTCGAAACTAATCGTGTTATTTACATACTTTTTCAAATAGTATCCTGTAGTAGTGGCATTCTGCAATGGCAATCCGTTAGTTCCTCCTTCCCATATTTCCACAGGGTCTACAGGCCATTTCATTTCATTGCAAACAATCGTATATTTCATACGAGGATCACGATTATCGTATGGATTTGACTGATTATTCCATACAAAAGGAGTACCATCCTTCATATCATACGCTTCCATCAAGTTTTGTGTCGGACAGGTAGATGTCTTTCCACCCTCCACTCCAATAGGAAAATTAGCCTTCTCAAAGTCACCGCTCTCACCTGTCGGACGATACAATATCACCTCAGCTTTCTGATTATTAACGTCATTAAATATTTGAGGATAAGGAACCAAGTCCAAGCCTAAATCTGTTTTCTGTTTAATAATATCATAAGCAGCTTCTGCGGCTTGTTTCCATTTATCTTCACTATCTTCTGAAAATAAAGGGCTGGCCATATACAAAGTAACACGCGATTTTAATGCCATAGCAGCTGCCCGCGTAACACGTCCTTTCTCTTTTGTACTGAAATTATCATAATTCACAGGCAAAATCTGTGCAAGATCCGAACATTCATCCACGATGAATTTAGCAATTTTCTCATAAGATTCAGGATTTACCCCGTTAGCTTCATTCTGTGCCAAGACATCTAGTACAAAAGGAATATTGCGATAACGCTTGATTAATTCAAAATAGAAATATGCTCTAAGGAAACGGACTTCATATTGATAATTAGTAAACTCTTTCATTATAGCCTCATAATCATCCGAATATTTCCATTCATCAAATGTCAGTCCGGCAGTTTCCTTCAAATAGAAGTTGGCTGCCCGAATTCCTTTGTAATAATGTCCCCATACATTATCCACCAAATTATTGGCAGACCATGTACCATCCACAAACCGCTGGATATTGGAAGACTTGTAAATATGGACGGCATCATCCGTAGCCGCATCCAGCATGGCCCCATCTATAGAACAAAAGTCCGCTTTTAAGAAACCATATACATTGGTTGCCAGTTGCTTCACACGATTATAGCTATCAAGCACCTCTTGTTTGGTAAAGTTATCAGACTCATCACAATCCATAAAATCACATCCTGTCATCATCAATAAAGATAGAAGCAGTACTATATTTTTAATCTTTATTTTTTTTATCATTGTCTCTCCAATTTAGAATTGTAAATTAAAACCAAATGTATATTGTTTCATCGCAGGATGAGTAACTCCCAACGCCTCCGGATCTGCAATATCAATGCCATCCAGACATAACAGGTCGTGTCCGCGAACATAAAGTTTCACCGATTTCACAATATTCTGCCTACGTAGCCATTTATCAGGTAATTGATAATAAACTTCTAATGTTCGTAACTTCAAAAACGAAGTATCTGTCACCCATAATGAGTTATTATTATAATTATTCGCTGATCCTAATGTAGTTAGCCTGGGTAATGTCCCATTCGGATTATTCTCGCTCCAACGATTTTCCCAATAATATCTGGAAATTGTATTATTGTTAATCAATGGTCGGTATACACTTCGTGTATCCAGCACTTGGCTATAATTGGCCACTCCCTGAAATTGCGCCAAAACTCCCAATCCCTTGTATTCAGCACCTAAATTGAAACCATAATAAATTTCCGGACAGGTAGCATTATATCCCATAGCAATTTGATCATATTGATCGATACGTTTATCACCATTCTGATCTTTGAGTTTTAGATCACCAGGACGTACTTCCGACAAATATTGTTTTACCTCACGTTGGTCTATTTCTTCCTGATTCTTATAGATTCCCTCTACTTCATAACCAAATATTTGACCGACACGACACCCTGTACGCTCCAAATAATCATACGGACGGTATTCTTCATTCATGTTGATAATTTTACTCCGATTGAAGGAGAATTGCCCGCTTATCTGATAAGTGAACTCGCCTATCCGATCATTCCAACCTGCCATTAATTCCACTCCATAGTTATTGACAACACCATCATTACGCTTGGGAACGGTCATTCCGAACACAGAAGAAATCGCATTACCACCATCTACCAGAATATCAGTCCGATGATCATAATATCCATCAATAGTTAATGACAACTTCTTCCATGCCATGAAATCCATACCAACATTCAACTTATGCGACTTTTCATAAGTAAACCCGTCTACAGCAATTTGCTTTTCAGTCATACCACTTTGGCTGGCCGGAGTATCCTTGAAATAATAACTATTACCACTTCCCATATAATACTTATACAGATTCACCCCAAAATCCGCCCTTCCAACTATACCATAAGATGCTCTCAATTTTAAGAAATCAACCGATTTTCCTTTCATCCAGCTTTCTTCTGAAAGAATCCAACCAGCACCTATTGACGGAAATATTCCCCAACGATGATTCGGTTCCAAAACACTGGATGCCGAACCCGATAAAGCAAAATCAAGTAAATAACGGTTTTTATAGCTATAATGCGCTTGTCCAACCATATCCATATATGCCCGGGAAGCATTCTGTCCATCACGATCCATCCGGTCCATAGCATAAAGTAAAACTGTATTCAGCCGATGTAATCCCCAATTTCTATCATAATTTAATTGGGCATTAAAGTTAAAGCGGCGGACAATTTCTCCTGTACTGCTGCTAAAACTCAAAGCAGATTCATTACGCAAGTTTTTATATTGGTCTTCTTCTCCATCCCATCCTTTCACTGAAGACTCATAAGCAAAGTTACGAGTATTGGAATCCCAGTAACTAGCATCGCTGTCAAGCCCCACTCGGACTGAAGCAGATAGACCGGGAGTAAGAGTACTCAAATCCTGTTGAATATTCATATCGGCATACAAAGCACGATTTTGTGAACGCGCATATCCCTTACCTGAAATGAGAGCAATAGGATTATTAGAATAAATAGTAGAACCTCCCCATACCTCATTCTTTGTTTTAACAGGAAACACTCCTGAAGGAACCTGGTACAAGGCTGTGAAGATATCATCTATCTGTGCACCTGGACGATTGTGTTCTGAGAAATTACCTAGCATACTCAATTGCACTTTCGTGGTTTTGGTAGCCTGTATATCAAGATTAGTCCGTATATTCAACTTTGAGAATTTAAGCTGGGTGGAATAATCTTCATTGTCATTAGTCGGCTTCAGAATTCCCTGATCTTTCAGATAATTCAACTGTGCATAATATTGTACCTTATCACCCCCTCCCTGAATGGAAAAGTTTGCATTCTGACCAAGGCTATGATTCCGCAAAGCCTCTCCCCACCAATCTACGTCCGGATAAAAGTCTGGGTAAGTACGATCTCTGAACGCGTCTAGTTCACGTTGAGTATAACGGGGGCTAAGATGATCATTTTTCAACCCTTCATTCAAAGCTTGGGCATAAGTATATCCATCTACCATTTCCGGTAAACGGACCGGAGTCCCCATATTAAACTCATAATTGAAATTAATTACCGGCTTGCCAGTCTTTCCACGTTTCGTGGTAACATAAACGACCCCATTAGCTCCTCGTATTCCATACAGTGCCAAAGCTACGGCATCTTTCAAGACAACCACAGATTCTATTTCTTGCACTGTCAGGTCTGATATGGAACGTACAAAGCCATCAACCAATATCAGCGGGCTTTTACTGTTTGTAGTCCCCAAACCACGTATATACATAGTAGCACCATCTGCCCAGGAACTGCCGGCATTCTGTAACACATATAGTCCTGGAATAGAACCAAATAATGAGTTAGAAGGATTAATACTCGTTTTATGGGATAATTGCCCTGCTGTCACCATTCCTCCCGCAGTAGTAGATTCTTTCCAGTCAACCGAAATACCTCGGCCATACTGCTGTATGCTGTCCGTTTCCTGTGCCAGCATATTTACCGACACCAGCAAACCTGTCATTACTAATTTTATAGCTTTATTCATAGTATTCTTTTATTTTCTTTATTCATTGAATGATTTTCATTATCACCATCCCGGGTTCTGCACTAACCCGTATCCTTTATTCACTTCCTTATCCGGAAATGCACTCAAATACCATTTTGCAGAAAATCCTCCCGGCTTTTGCCATACTCTTTCCGGCAACTGCGGAAAATCAAATTTATATTCTTTGGTAGTTTTATGACGATACACATTAATTCCATGCAAATGTTTTGTAAAATCAGATTCACGTTTCCAACGTATCAAATCAAAGAAACGGTTTTCTTCCCATACAAATTCACAAACGCGTTCTCTAAGTACTGCTTCACGAAACTCTGTTTTCTCATCTAGTTTTCCTTTCAATACCAGCCCTGGCAAACCAACGCGTGCTCTAACTGCATTGATATACTGATATGCTTCACTGGTACGCCCACATTCATTCAATGCCTCTGCATAAGCAAGATATACTTCAGCCAAACGTAAATAAGGCCAATGAATTACACGGTTATTGTACTCCCCTTTCCGGTCAAGAGCGAATTTACGTCCAGCAATCCCTGTTGACAAACTCTTACTATCCAAATTGTTCTTATTCCAATCCGCACCTTTGGGATAATTCTTTTTATCATTAGCATCTTCCTTGAATACCGCAGCCTTTCTACCTTGAAAATCGTCACCATCCAATAAGATTGTTTCACACAACCGAGGATCACGATTTATAAAAGGATTTTTCTTATGAACAGGATTATCCCAATCAAAATCATCACCATTCGCCATCGGGAACAAGTCAAAACATTCTTTTGTCGGACACCATGCGCCCCAACGTAAACTTTGCAGCAACGTCCTGATATCATTTGTCCTAAAATGCCTGCGTACAGAAATTAGGCTCTCTGTAGTACCCCTGGTATAATATGCATCCTGAAATGCCTGACGAATTGTATTTTTAGTTGCCGTTTCTTTTTGTACCAATTCATAAAAACCACCTTGTTTCCAAGATTTGAAAAAATCTTCCCCCGCTTTTGCCGCATCTTTCCAGCGTTGTTCACTATACCCGCCAAACCAAGTCATCAATTTATCAGAGGCTTCCCCCGGAAAATAAGGCTCGTCAGAATTGAACAACGGACTGGCTACGAACAACAGTACTCTTAGCTTTAATCCCATGGCAGCCGCCCCTGTCATACGTCCACTCTCATTACTCAGATCATCTTCCGGCAAAGCCCAAGGTAATTCTTTGCATGCAATAGCCTCATCCAACAACCGGGTTATGAAATCCACAGTCTGTTGCAAAGTGGCACGCTCCGGTAACCCCATTTCTTCCGGCATAATAGCATGGTCAACAATAGGTAAGGCTCCATAATGACGCAACATTTCAGAATACTGCACAGCAATGGTAATTTTGGCCTCCGCCTTCAAACGCAACTTCTCTTCCGCCGTCATATCCGGTACTCGGTCCACATTATTAATAAAGACCCATGCATGGCGAATCCCTTTCCAAGGATCACGTGCGTACATATTGTATTTAGTTGCATGAGCCTCTCCACCTGATTCGTCTTCACTTCCGGCATTATAAAGTCCCGGATAATACAACTTATCCGCTCCTGCATAACCAACATATGACTGTGCCAGATCAGTCAACGATTCTATTGAACCCACACGCATCGAAGTCGAATTATTATAACCGGTAGAAAAGCCATAAGGCAATTTCGAATAAGCATACCATAATACTCTCCGGGCATACTCTGCCGTCGAAAAAATAGTGTCGATAGTAACATCCCCGCTAGGAGGTTTTTGAAGAAATTTCTCCCCTAAAGCAAAATCCTCGCATGATGTAAAAGAAACATATGAGAAGATCAGTAACAGATAAATATATTTTCTTATCTTTTTCATGACTAACTTTATTTTTATAAATTAAAATCCTACTTTCAAGCCCATATTTATCACCATTACTACCGGATACATTGCATTACCGTTGGGACGAGATTCCGGATCTACAATTTTCAATTTATCTAATGTCAACAAGTTATAACCTGTTGCAAAAACTCTCAGACTTCCAATATTGATTTTGCTCAATATTTTTTTAGAAAAATTATAACCAATCTCCACATTTTTCAAACGCAAGTAGGAAGCATCACGTAACCATAAATCCGAGTCTCTGTAATTATTTACTTTATTCGTAAACGAGATGGCAGGAGCTTTAGCTGAATTTCCTTTTTCCGGCGTCCACATGTCATCTATCATATATTTCATTAACGAACGAGAATCTGTGGCTCCAAACGGTTCACGGAAAATATCATCCAATAAGCGGGAAACTTTTGTTGCGCCGGACCATGTCATACTGAAATCGAATCCTTTATAGGAAAATCCCAAATTTATTCCTCCTGTAAGAAGTGGGTAAACTGGATAACCGATAGCGGCAACATCGTACTGGTCTATCTTATGGTCATTATTTAAATCCTTATATTTCACATCACCCGGCTTAGGAATATACCCTGTTCCATGATCCGGTATTGATTTACCACGTTCGGTCTCATACTTTGCCACATCTTCTTCCGAAAAGAATCCATCGTATTTATACCCCATCTGTTGCCCAACCGGCTTACCGGTCTTTCTCATATAATCGTAAGGATAGGGAACTTCATCTTGAAAGACGATCTTATTTTTAGCATAAGCCAGATTGAAACCTATATGATATCTAAAATAATGAATTCTATCCCTCCAGTTTACACTCAGTTCATATCCTTTATTATCAACTTTGCCAATATTGGCAATAGGCAAATTTGCTGCTAAATAAGTTGGCAGAACCTTACGATTTGTGAGAATATCCTTACGACGCTCAATAAAATAATCAAAATTAACTTTTAGTTTGCTGTTAATGAAATAAGCATCCACCCCATAATTCTGCTTTGCAGCCGTTTCCCAAGTTACGTCGGGATTACCAATCTTACTTTCCACTGCACCTCGCCATGCTGTAGATATGGAATTTCCAAAATAATAACTACCTGTCGACGGATTATAAGAATCCGGCAGATAAAGAAAACGATAGTTACCACTCACACGATCATTCCCCACTACACCATAGGAAGCACGAAGTTTAAAATAACTCAACCACGGTTTTAAAGGTTGCATAAAGTTTTCCTCTGTCAGAACCCAACCTGCTGATACTGCGGGAAAAAGACCAAACCGCTTACCTGGCGCAAAATTCTCAGAACCATTATACCCCACGTTCATTTCAACCATATAACGTGTTTTCCAGTCATAAGTAGCACGCCCAACTAAACCAATATAGCTTCGGGGAATAGATTTAAATTCATCCGGATTACTATCCGGATAATATTTCATTGTTTGATTGTACATAGCCAAGGCTGAAACATGATGATCACTAAAATCACGCTTATAATTCATGGCGACCTCCATATACCAGTCTCTGCTCCGGCTTGTACTCTCCGAATATTGAAGATTGGTCTGATCTCCCACTTTACGCAAATTCACTGTACCATCTTCATTTACTATCGTCTCATAATGAGGATAAGAAGTTTTACGCAACTTTTTCAAAGTCACACCGCTATTATAAGATGCTTTTACATGTGCCTTCAAACCTTTAGTGATGAAATTCAATTTCTGCTCCAGCATAAAATCAAAATTCAGGATATTCCCTGCTGAAGTGTTATATCCTTTTCCATAATATGGATAAAGTCCGTCTCTTACAGTACCCGGCAGACTAAATTCTTTTGTATCAGGCCATATCCATTTTCCATCCATAACACCTACCCCCGACATTGGAATAGCCCAATAAATATCACGGAACAATAATCCGATATCACTACTTCCTTCATAATTCGGCGTACGCTTATCATTAACACGCCCACCTAAATTCATACGCATCAATGTGGTTTTCGTCAGGTCCAAATCCAGATTTATACGATAATTGTAACGGTTATATTTGAAATTACCATCATACTCTTTCTCAAACGACTTGAATAGACCATCTTGCGTCAACACACCCAAGGAAGCAAAATAACGGACTCCTCTTGTTCCTCCGGAAATAGAAAAATTATGTTGCGTTTGCAAAGCCACGTCCTTTATTAACATATCCACCCAATCCGTATCTGGATAAGCTAAAGGATTGCTGTGTGTCCGGTAGGCTTCAATCGCTTCATCCGTAAAAGCAAAGTTACTCTCTATTCCATCCTGACGCTGGGCATTGACATATGTACTTGCATACTCATAACTGTTGGCAAATTCCGGCATACGAGTTGGCATTTGTAAAGAATAAGAAGTAGATACATTTATTTTAGGTTTTCCTTCTTGTCCCCTTTTCGTTGTTACCAAAATAACACCATTAGCACCACGAACACCAAACACAGCCGTTGACGAAGCATCCTTCAAAATAGAAATATCTTCAATTTCATTAGGATCAAGTTGGTTGAACGAACGTTCTACCCCATCTACCAAAACAAGTGGTGACGATAATCCTTCTGTCAACGAACCGACACCACGAACATACATTGTTGCATCATCAGCTCCCGGCTGCCCAGTCCGCTGCACAGTAGACAACCCCGGTAATTTGCCGGTCAATGCATTGGATATACTTGAGACTGGTGATTTAAGAATTTCTTCTGTACCCACAGATGAAATAGCACCCGTCACTGTCACTTTCTTCGTTACGCCATACGCTACAACTTGTACTTCCTGCAACTGCAAAACATCTTCAGATAATTCAACTTTTAAAGTAGACTCGCCCTTATAAACAATTTCTTTACTATCATATCCGACATAAGATATGACAATTGTCGCACCAACAGGAACATCCAGTTTAAAATTCCCATCCATATCTGTTATAACACCTTTACCGGCATTCTTCACCACGACACTGGCACCTATTATAGGCTCGCCATTATCAGTTACCGTACCAACAACCGTCTTACTTTTCTGCTGCATAATATCTGCCGAAACAGCTATACTTTCCGTTACATAGTTCTCTGAAGAAAATGCCTGTTGTCCAAACACAAAAGACATCGCTAGCAGACATACCCATTTTTGGGGTATCTTCATTGGAGTGAAAAAGTCTTTCATTGCATTTAAATTTAAGTTACTAGAATGATTAAAAATTCATCAAATTGACTAAAAAAAACGACCTGACAAAGATGTTTATTCACACTGCGAATATAGTTAGAAAACCAAAAAACAAAAACCAAAAACGTACATAAGAAGTATAAAAATTATCCTCCCAAGTTCTCTATTAATCATTGTACAAAAAAACACCCTTTTAGTACAAAAAAATCACCATTACAGCACTACTTCTGCACTGATTTACTCTTAGCTTCAATGTCGCAATCCCTTTTCCGCTTCAATGCTTCCAGAAAATAATAATCTGCATAAATCAAAGGGACATCTATTTCGCTTCCATGCGGATAACTTCCAACAGAATGCATCAATAAGAAATTGTGATTTTCACCAATCTTACTCCGATAATCCGATGATGACAAAGAATGCATTACTTTATCTGCCGTCTCTTTATACTCTGCTTTATTCGAATACATGCTCAATTCATACAAGGCGGCAGCCATAATAGCAGCAACGGAAGCATCTCTTAATTCATGGGGAATATTCACTGCATCAAAATCCCAATAAGGAATCAAATCTTCAGGAAGATTGGGATGTGTACATACGAATTCATAGGCAGCTTCTGCCTGCTCAAGATATTTTAATTGACGTGTATACCTATAACACATTGTATATCCATAAATACCCCAGGCTTGCCCACGTGCCCAAGCTGATTCGTCGGAATATCCCTGAGCTGTGCAACGACTTCGCACCTTACCTGTTCTCATATCATAATCAACTACATGATAAGAACTCCCATCCATACGAAAATGATTCTTTAAAGTCATATCTGCATGTGAAACCGCCATATTGTAAAAAGTAGAATCACCGGAAAGAGAAGTTGCCTCAAAAAGAATTTCCAAATTCATCATATTATCAATAATAACAGGACACTCCCAGCCTCTTTGTGCTTGCCATCCTGTACGGGTATTCCATGATTGGATAACTCCGGCTCCAGGACGAAACCGAGTGGAAAGGGACTTGGCCGCTTGCACGATAATTGTATCATATGCCTCCTGTCCCATACGCATGCCATTTAAATAACTACATCCTATAATAAAGCCGACATCATGATGAGAAGTTATATATTGTTGTTTCAGAGTTTCCGTATACTTTTTCGCCAATGTTTTCCATTTCTCATCTCCCGTAAGATTATACAAATACCAAAGGCTTCCCGCGAAAAAGCCCGAAGTCCAGTCCCATACGTTATGGGCATATACTATATTTCCTTTAGTATCTACCGTACGAGGTGCCCAAGGTTTACCATTTTTTCCCAGTTTTTCTATCAGCAAATCATATTGCGCCGCTGCATACTCAACGTTTTCTGAAAGATAATTTTCCTCTACCCTTTCACAAGCACACACAAAAGTGAAAAACAAGGTTATACAAATTGAAATAATACTTTTCATAAATAATTCATATTATTTTGAGAAAACAAAAATACGCACGCTAATCACAAAAAAGGATAATATCTGTACAGAAAGGGGATGCCAAATATATGCAATGCGACAAAAAATAGAGATGTACAATAAACGACCTAAAATGTACAATAAACGACAAAAAAAGAGAATACACAAATACCCTTTATTTAATATAAAACGATATATTTGTAACTTGTATAATAAGATCTAGAATATGAAAAGCAGGATTATACTCATTTTTTATTTACTAATATACACATTATCAGGAAAAGCACAAAGTATATCATTTCTTCATCTGACAACCGACGATGGCCTACCTAATAATTCCATTTCTTCCATTTATCAGGATGAACGTGAATTCATGTGGTTCGGTACTCGCAATGGAATCGGCGTATATAACGGGAGAAAAATTAAAATTTATCAAAAGGAGAAAGATATTTCCAACAGCATTTTATACAATGATATATATCATATTACCGGTGACCGGAACGGACATGTTTTTATTATGACCAACAGAGGTATTTCCGTTTATGATATAGAAAAAGATTTATTTAGTACGATAACCAGAAATAATATGAGAGCGCAGTTCTTCTCCGGTTATTTATACGCTGCAACATCCAAACAAATATTTAAATACAACGGTAACAAGCTGGAGCCTTTCTATAAATTTCCGGATAACGAAGGATATATCAGAAAATTATATATACATAATGATTCCATACTCATCGGAAGTGACCGGGGACTATATATACTAACTCCCCAAAAAGAACTAACCCATCCTATTACAGCAGGGAATATTTCTGATATTTTCAGGGATAGTAACGGAGAGTATTGGATAACCGCTAGTTCCGGTCACGGGCTGTACCGCATTCAAGGCGAACAAATTGGCAAGTTTCAGTGTAAAGAGGAAGATCCGACGACAATCAGTTCCAATTTTACTCACAGGTGTTGCGAAGATACAGAAGGTAACATATGGATAGGAACTTTTAACGGGTTGAACAAATATAATAAGAATACTGGAGAATTTTACAGATATTTTAAACAGGAACATAACAAAAGTTTAAGCCACTCCTCTATTTGGGGATTATACTGTGACAAACAAGGAACTATCTGGATAGGAACCTATTCCGGTGGCGTCAATTATTTCAATCCACAAAAACAGATTTATCGCGAATATCAGGCCTCTTCCAAGGAGGAGGAAGGATTAAGTTCTCCCATTATCGGACGTATGCTGGAAGATTGCGAAGGAAACTTATGGATATGTACAGAACGGGGAGGAATCAATAAATATAATCCTGCTACCCGGACTTACAAACATTATCTAAGCAAAAGTAGTTCCTGTAATTTACCACACGATAATGTAAGGGCTGTCTACTATGATTCTCTGCAACAAGTATTATGGCTTGGTATACATCTAAAAGGACTGAACAAACTAGATATGAAGACCGGCCATTTCACTCAATATAAAAATAAAAAAGGAGACAGCAGTTCTCTTCCGTCCAATCTTGTGGAGGATATTATCCCTTATCAGAAACAATTGATATTGGCCACAGCAAATGGAGTCACGCTATTTAACCCACAAACAGGCAAATGCAAATTGTTATTTCAGGATAAGAATGCGCTTTATAATACGATATCCACTATAGGGCTGACTTTAGACCACGAAGGTACATTATGGATAGCCAACAATAACAGCGGAGCGTGTGCTTATCATTTTGACAGTCAAAAATTCTCCATTTACAAACATAAGAACAGTAATAAACACAGTCTCAGTAGCAATAGTATTAATTCCATTTACGAGGACAGTCAAAAAAGGCTCTGGTTTTGTACAAATGAAAATGGACTAGATTTATATAGAAAAGAGACTGATGATTTTATCAATTTCGATAAACGTAAAAACGGGCTTGCCAGCAATGTAATATATAATATTTGCGAACTATCACCTGAAAAATTGTTAGTGACAACGGATAAAGGATTCTCAATATTAGATTATCAACATAAAAAATTCAGGAACTATGATGAATTGCCCTTAAGCTGCATAAGTGAAAATGCGCTCTATAAAAGCCGGAAAGGAGAAATATTTATTGGTGGAACCACCGGAATGATTTCTTTCCAGGAAAAAGATTTGGAACAGACGCCACGATCTTATCGCATACTTCCATGTCGTCTGACAGTGAACGGAGAAAATATTCAGACTGGAGACCAAAGTGGAATATTACACCGGAATATTACATATACCCCAAAAATAACCCTAAAATCTATTCAGAACATTTTCAATATCGAATATACAACTACAGATTACATACCTTTCAATAAGAATAAAATTATTTATCAGTTGGAAGGTTTCTCAGACACATGGAATGTATTGGAACAAAACACTATTACTTATACTAATCTTGCTCCCGGCAATTATACATTAATTGTAAAAGCAGAAAACGTAAACGAAAAACTAGTTCCCCCTAATCGATTACAAATAGAAATATTACCTCCCTTTTATCGTACAATATGGGCCTATTTAGCATACATTATAGGCATCATCATACTTACATATTATATCATACATACATATCATCATCGCCTAAAATTACAGGAATCTCTTAAATACGAAAAAAGACATATCGAAGATATCGAAAAACTAAATCAGGCAAAACTATGTTTTTTCACCAACATATCCCACGAGTTCCGAACACCGTTGACACTCATTATCGGCCAAATGGAAATGCTACTGCAAGTACGTTCTTTCAACCCCAATGTGTACAATAAGATTTTGGGAGTTTACAAAAGTTGCCTGCAGTTAAGAGAACTTGTAACCGAATTACTGGATTTCCGGAAACAAGAACAAGGACATATGACCATCAAAGTCTGCGAACACAATATGGTTCATTTTATATATGAACACTACCTGCTGTTTCAGGAATATGCGGCACAACGCCAAATCACTTTTAATTTTGAAAAAAGTAGTAATAATATCAGTGTATGGTTTGATGCCAAACAAATGCAAAAAGCTATTAATAATCTTATTTCTAATGCATTCAAATATACCAAAGCAGGGGGAACAATATCTATCGCAGTCAGAAAGCGAAATCAGGAAGTGTTAATTGAAATAACAGATAATGGTTCAGGCATTGCTGAAAAAGATATTGATAAGATCTTCAATCGTTTTTATCAAGCAGACACAGAGTCCCCATCACATACAGGTACTGGTATTGGTCTGGCTCTCACTAAGGGTATCATCGAATTGCATCATGGAAGTATCGATGTGTCCAGCGAGCTTGGAGAGGGAACAACTTTCCGCATCCACCTAATGACAGGAAAAGAGCATTTCACAAACGACCAAATCTGTACAAATTCCAACACTTCTTGTTCAAATGAAGTCACTAATTTGAATTTAGTCTATCAACAGCCTCTAGAGCAGGAAAAGGAAAATATAGATAACGAAAGTATACTAAAAGAAGGAAAATACAAAATACTAATTGTAGAAGACAATGACTCGCTTAGAGAAATGTTAGTCAACATTTTCAAATCACTTTATACAGTAATTACTGCTGTTAATGGTAAAGAAGGGTTGGAAAAAACGTGTTCGGAAATGCCTCATATTGTTATCAGTGACATCATTATGCCTGAAATGTCAGGAACAGAACTTTGCCTGGCTATCAAACAAAATTTCGATACCTGCCATATTCCCGTTGTTCTGTTAACCGCCAAAACTGCAATTGAACACAATCTGGAAGGTTTGAAAATGGGAGCAGATGATTATATCACCAAACCATTTAATATCAATATTTTATTATCAAGATGCAATAATCTCGTTAATAATCGAATTATGTTACAGGAGAAATTCAGTAAACAACCGCAAATAGATACTCTAATTCTGACCAATAATATCCTGGATAAAAAGTTTATGGACAAAGTCACAGAAATTATTGAAAACGAAATTGATAATGTGAATTTTAGTGTAGACCAACTTGTTGCCCAAATGGGAATTGCCAGAACTAAATTATTCACCAAACTAAAAGCAATAACAGGACAGACTCCAAGTGACCTCATTATGACTATCCGTTTGAAACGAGCAGCGTATCTACTAAAGAACAATCCTGAATTAAACATATCCGAAATATCCGATCGGACTGGTTTTAATTTCCCAAAATATTTCAGCAAATGCTTTAAAGAAAAATATCATGTAACTCCACAAGCTTATAGAAAAGAGTAAGCATCCGAGAGTCTGTGCAACCCCCCCCTTTTGGAAGACTAATGCTCCTCTTAAACTCACACTTTTCCTTTATATTAATTCAAGAGTTGTGTATTTGGATTACATATTTAAATTGCAAGATAAAATTCTTTTTTCTGCATTTCATATTTTATCAACAATAAGGACATATATAATGATACTAATGGCAAGAAAGCCCTTAGTCTTCTTTTGAGTTCATCCATCCCCATTATGTTGATACAGCGTGTCAGGTTATATATGGTCATAAAGATGTTAACCTCACTCAACACATTGGCTTTGCCTTTCATTAGGGTATATGTAAATCCCCATTGGCGTTTTAAAATCCCAAATTGATGTTCTATAATTTGTTGCCTCAATTTGTAGTAATTCCTATTTCCTAACTCTGGCGTTATTTTCATCTATTACATCTTGATATTCACTTCTTTCTATTACTCTGCCATTTTGATTTTGAGTACATTTTTCTCTTATTGAGCAATTTACACAAGCTGATGTTTTATATACTTTTGATCTATAATTGGGACGGATTCTCCATTTCCCTGTTGTTGTCATTTGTTCTCCACAAGGGCAGATATAATAATCTCCGTCATTTATATAATGAAATTCAGCCAGTGGTATGGAATTCGAATTAGGTGATGTTGATGGCATAGGCGATGAATAAGTACATATTCCTGAATATTTACAGGCTTGTAGTTGGTCGCCGCTAGTATAACCGGCATCGCTAAGTGTGTTGAACGAATCTAATTGTAGTAGTTCCTGGACGGTCAATGCCGCTGTTGATAGTTCTCTTTTATCAGTTGATGCTCCAATATGAGAGTGAACCAATAATTTGTGTTTACTATCAAAGGCTGCTTGAACCGCATATTCAACTCCTGATACATTATTGGTTAACATTAATGCTCTTGAATCTTTGTCTGTTAGACTTATTTGAGTATCATTACTATTCTTCAATTCCGTATCAAGAGTTTCGTATTTCTTACGCCTGTCTTGTTGTAATTTAATCTTAGATTTAAGAAGTTCTTTTTCTTCTTCTTTATCAGTCTTATCTAAAGCTACTTCAAATTCTTCAATACGGTTATCTATATATTCAAGATGTCTGTCTATCTTCTTTTGTGTATAATTGTTTCTGAGACTATTTTGGGCAAATATCTTGAAAGAATCTATACCTATGGTTTCGCCTTCTATCAGACCCATATCCTTTAGCATAAGGACAAACTGCCTAAAGACTTTTCTAAAAGCCTCCGCATTATTTTTTTTTAAATAAGCAATTGTCCGAAAAGAGGGCATTAAGCCTCCTAATAGCCACCATAATTCCACATTTACTTTACAGGAAGTGTTCCAACTTTCTTGATGATCTTATTGAGTGCTTATAACCATATAAATACAATTTTAGTAATGTTGCAGGATTATACGGTGGTCTCCCTTCTGATTGAAGTTTGACATGTTTAAACCCAAGCTCATCTATAGGCAAGATATCCACAAATAAATCGATAAGCCTGCTCATCACCAAGAATGTTTTTCTCATAATCCAATAACTTTAGAAATTATTAATATCAACGTAACAAATCATTCATCTTTCAGATCGACAGTCGGCAAGTTAAAAACTTTTTCGATGCCAATCCAGCTTTCTGCCGCATCATCAAATAGCGTTTCATATTGATCATGGAATCCAAAAAGGTCACTAAAGAAATATGTTTTCAGTGTTGGATACATGCTTACTTTCCATTCGTTGTCAGCTCCATCAGGTACAGAAATAATAAAATCTGTGGACAAGCTACAAGTGGTTATCCCGGCCTTAGCACCTCCATTGACAGCACTCGACGCGTAACAAAACATATTAAAATGTGAAGAAGGTTCGCGTAAATTAAACTACCACCTAAGCTGTGGGCTTCCTTGGGCCGGATTGGTTCTATTGATAACTTCAATATCATTTATTGTTTCCGTATGGCTATTGGAAATGCTTATTCCTCCTGAAATCTCTGGTCCAGTGACACTGACACTTCCTCCTAACTCGAAAGAGACACTGCTGGTATAAGAGCTCTGGCGTTCCGTAGTTTGCGGGGAATGTGCATGAATAATGGCACCATTCGGGTGAACCGGAGCGAATTCCAAATTTACGTCAGTCAGGCAAAAGCCATACCCTTTCATTTTCAGAGTACTGACCTTGGTATGCCATTCTCCATAAAAAGAAGGTTCTACATAGGCTATAAAACCCAGATTTACCAAATAAAAATGTTCTTTCCGGTCTTTGCTATAAGCGGTCCATATCTTAGCTTCTACTTGAAAATTATCGGTTGTCCCTTTACCTTCATGTCCATGAACAGGAGGTGCGGTATAGCTATTTTGACCGATAACGATATAGGCAGATATCAAGTTTTTCAAATCCGACGAACCGTTTGACGGAGCTTTCGGTTCCAGGGCTCTTTGTAAACTTTGACTTGTCATGTCGCAATGAAATCCCTGCCCGTATTCATTAATCGTCTGTACAGATTCTTTGCCATCAGCTCCGGTAGCAGTACTGAGCGCATTGAGCTTGGAATAGAATCCGCTCGCCGACGGAAGCGGTCCAGAAAATACCCACAGCGGCAGTTCGTCCGAATAAGACTCATCTTCCTTCGCATAAGGATTATAGCAATCCAGCAACGTGCAGACGGTATTAAAATCCTCGTTCGTTCCTCCCTCCATCATCATCACGATGCTCCGCTTATGGAACATATCCTTGATGTCAGCCAGCAAATCGGTATCCGACTGAATCCGGTCAATGTCCTGCCGGGTAAAGAAGAACGCGTCGCCAACCTCCATCTTCTTTCCCGGAGCATAAGGAACCGCCTCCTTGTAACGGTTTATCATGTTCTCGGATATCATATGGTCTTCTTTGCTCCAGAACGAAAGGTAATAAAGCGTGTTGTTGTGTGTTACGCCTAACTGGTCGGTAGTAGGCAAAGGATCAGTTAGTTTCTCGGGATCATTTACATTGTCGGGGGCGTAGTCATCCTCGTCATCGCCGCACGATGTAGCTACCGCAAGAACCATGTAGCACAACAATAAGTAATGAAGTAAATGAATCTTTTTCATGACTTTTTAAAGGAGAATCCTATTGTTTGTATTATTCAAATTCAAGCTGTAGAACTCATTTGCCGCTTGAAATAGAGTTGTCTTTATTTGAAGTTATTTGGGTAGCATTTTCTTTTACACACGTTAAAATCACCCATAAAACCCTGTTTTACTCTTTTTGGAGATGACGCAGGCTCAACCGACAAGTGCAAAATAAGCGAAAAGATTTAAATTCAGCCCGATTCTTGCCTATAAAAATTGTCTCAATTGTCAGAATCGCACATCTTTGTGGTTTAGAACATTTTAGTTTTGTAGTTTAGGCTATTTTTTGTCGTTTGGGCTATTCCTCCATCCATAACACACCGTATTATTCCGCCTCTGTTTTCCTCCATTTGACAGGGGTACAGCCTGCATTTTCCTTGAACAGCCTTATAAAATGGCTTGGTGACAAAAAACCGGATTTCTCGGAGATGTCGGCAACCGTCAACCTCGGATATCGCGCAAGCAGACGTTTCGCATATTCTATACGAAGTCCGATAATCCAATCGCGGAACGACATGTCATACGTAGTTTTGATGTACCCGGACAGGTAGGTACGGTTGGTATGAAGCACATCTAAAAGCTCCTTT
>NZ_QVLZ01000066.1:0-25508 GCF_003435205.1 Bacteroides sp. AF32-8BH
CTGGGCTTTGCGCATAAAAAAAGGCTGTGTCAGCGTTTTGACACAACCTCTTTATGTTAAATGTTAACGAAACTATTGATTCTATTAAACCATGTTATAAGATACGCTGCTTGAGCCTGAAAATTTGGAGATATGCAGAAAGTCCGTATCTTTGCAATGTGTTTTTCATAGTATTAGATTTAAGGTTAACAAAAGATTGGCTGTCTGGGATAGATAGCCTTTTTTTATGCTCTTTTCCAAGCAAAAACATAGCGTCACTATCCGGTCGGGATGGTTACCCTATCCCATGAATATACCGTCACTATCATAAGTGGATACCGTCACCATGTTTAAAATGAGTTTTTTCTGTCTTTTCTATTATTCTCATCCTATCGTGAGTTGTCAATAAAATTCCAATATGCTTATTCGTTGGAATGGTGATTTGGTAAATTGTTGATATTTAGCGGCATTTATTGTTTGGATCTTATATGCTATGTTTTTGTACTTATAAGTATTCGTTGACTATTCATTAGCTACCTTAAATGTACTTTACTGTTATAAAAGAATAATAATCAAAAGTTTATCGTATTACCGGAAATTAATACCGTAACTTGCAGAAAAGGAAATCCCGTCTATTTTATCCCCGAATATAAACTATCCTAAAAAAGAAATGAATTATGAAAGGTCAAGAGAAAAAAAGAGAAGCAAAGAAAGAAAAGTCGGACAAGAAGATTAAAGTATTGACTGATTATCAGAGAGAGAAGCAGAGTAAGAGTGACAAAGGAATGAGTATAATACCAAGGACATAATGGTACATGTAAAAAGGGAAGGTGTTATATTGGAAAGAACTTCGCTTGAGTTTGAGAACGAAGGTGTGATGAATCCGGCAGTGATTGCCGAAGGAAATACGGTGCATATGTTTTATCGTGCAGTCAAAAAAGGAAACTATTCATCCATCGGTTATTGCCGGCTTGAAGGCCCTTTAACGGTGGTAGAGAGGGATGTGGCTCCATTGCTGTTTTCCGAGTTTGAGTATGAGTGCCAAGGAGTGGAAGATCCCCGGATCGTGAAGATAGAGGATCTCTATTATCTCACTTATACAGCCTATGACGGATACAGTGCTGTCGGTGCTCTCGCTGTTTCTTCGGATTTGAGGCATTTTGAGAAGAAAGGCATCATTACTTCCCAGATAACCTATCCGCAATTCCGGGAACAGCTTCGTACCCAGCAGGCTATTATCAGTAAATATTTCCGCTCCGGCAATAAACGTGAGGCAACTAACGAGAAAGGGCATCCGCTCTATATGATGGATAAGAACGTAGTGTTCTTTCCCCGTAAAATCAACGGGAAGTTCTACTTTATGCATCGTATCCGTCCTGACATCCAGTATGTGGCGGTGGAACGTCTTGATATGCTGACGAAAGAGTTCTGGAAAAGATATTATCAGAATTTCGCCAAACGCATCCTGCTGGCGCCTTATCACGATCATGAATCAAGTTACATCGGAGCCGGATGTCCCCCGATAGAGACAAAAGCCGGTTGGCTGTTGATTTATCATAGTGTATATGATACTCCTTCCGGCTATGTTTATTCCGCCTGTGCGGCTTTGTTGGATATAGACAATCCGGCTATTGAAATAGTCCGTTTGCCTTATCCGTTGTTCACTCCCGAGGCAGAATATGAACTGTCCGGTGTAGTCAATAGAGTTTGTTTTCCAACGGGCACAGCCTTGTTTGGTGACACTCTCTATATCTATTATGGAGCAGCCGACAAATATGTGGCTTGCGTGTCAGTGCAACTGACAGAGTTGTTAGATGAATTAATAAAACAAATCAAATGAGAAAAATAATATGTATTACTACTTATCCTCCTCGTGAATGTGGCATAGCCACTTTTGCCCAGGACTTGATCCGGGCTATCCTTTCAAAGTTTGGAGAATCTTACTCCATAAAGATATGTGCAGTGGAGTCCGATACGGAAAAACAGACTTGTACGGAAGACGTCGAGTATGTTCTTGATACGTCGGATATTTCTGCCTATGCTACTTTGACCAGACAGTTGAATGAAAATTCTGAAGTTAAAATGGTGCTGGTGCAGCATGAATTCGGATTATATGCAGCGCAGGAAGAAGCTTTTCTGCAAATGTTGCAACAACTTCTCAAACCCGTGATTCTTGTCTTTCATACAGTACTTGCGCAACCTTCACCCGCCCTTTACCGGAGTGTGGGAAGAATGATGGCTACCTGTGCGAATCTGGTAGTCATGACACAAAACTCCCGGGAGATTCTCCTGCGGGATTATCAGGCAGATGGAGATAAAATTGCGGTGATTCCTCACGGTACCCATTTAGTATCGTTCAGAGATAAGAGCAAATTAAAAGATTTTTATCAGCTTTCGGGCAGGCGTGTGCTTTCTACCTTCGGGCTGCTTAGTCCCGGCAAAAGTATCGAAACCACATTGGATGCCTTACCGGCCATTGTGAAGACGAATCCTTCTGTGATATTCCTTATTATCGGCAAAACGCATCCGGGGGTGCTGAAAGTAGAAGGAGAGAAATATCGTAATCTGTTGGAAGCGAAAATAAAGGAGTTGCATCTGGAAGAACATGTGCTCTTTATCAATCAATATCTTGAACTTCCCGTCTTATTGGAATATTTGCAGTTGACAGATGTGTATCTTTTTACTTCAAGTGACCCGAATCAGGCAGTGAGCGGGACATTTGTTTATGCGTTAAGCTGCGGATGCCCGATTATAGCTACCCCTATTCCCCATGCATTGGAATTGTTGAGTGATGATTCCGGTATCATCTTCGATTTTAAGAACTCGGAGCAGTTGTCCGAAGCTGCCAATCATCTGCTTGCTGATGAAAAGTTGCGGACTCAGATGAAACTGGTCGGTCTGCAGAAGACAGCGGCTACAGCTTGGGAAAATGTGGCTATTGCCTATGCGTCTCTTTTCCAGAAAACGGGCAGGGTGGAAGAGGAACTGATTTACTCTCTGCCTCCCATAGACACTTACCATATCCGGCGCATGAGCCGCCAGTGGGGAATTATCCAGTTTTCGAAAGGAAATCGTCCGGACAGTTCCACCGGCTATACATTGGATGATACGGCACGTGCGTTAATGGCGATGTGTCAGGTGGTTGCTACGGGACAGGGAAAAGTGAAAGAGCGGTATGTCAAGACCTACTTGAATTTTATCCGTTACTGTCAGCAGCCGGACGGCTCTTTTTTGAATTACGTGGATAAAGATGGAATATTCACTTCGCAAAATGAGGAAGTGGGACTGGACGATAGTAATGGACGGGCTGTTTGCGCTTTGGGATATTTTATTTCTTGTGCCGGGCATTTTCCCGCTCCGTGGAAAGAGGAGGCGGAAGCTATTCTCAAGCGTACCTTCCAACGGTTTGACCGGATAGAGTCTCCCCGTAGCATTGCTTTTATGCTCAAGGGATTCTACTATTATAGCCGTGAATGTCCTTCGGCGCAGACCGATGCGTGCATCTGGCTGCTGGCCAATAAACTGGCGCAGATATATCGTCGAACGGCAGAAGTACATTGGCGATGGTTTGAGGCATATCTCACTTATGATAATGCCATTTTGCCGGAAGCAATGTTGTTGGCCCATCTGGCTATTGGCAGAGAGGAGTATAAAGAAATAGCCCGTGAATCTTTCGAATTCTTATTGAAAAAAGTATTTGTAGGCAATCGTATTCAGGTGGTTTCCAATCAGGGATGGATGCACAAAGGGAAGAGCAGTCATGGATTTGGAGAACAGCCCGTAGACGTGGCGGGCATGGTGATTGCTCTGAAGACCTTTTATCAAGTATTTAAGGACGAAAAATATCTTCGTATGCAAAAAGATGCTTTCAACTGGTTTCTGGGCAATAACCATTTACATCAGATTGTTTACAATCCTGCTACCGGTGGTTGCTATGACGGACTGGAAGAAAATAACATCAATTTGAATCAGGGAGCGGAATCTACCGTTTGCTATTTGATGGCACGACTGTCTCTTTTATCTGACTAATTCCGTATAATTGCAGGCATAAACTGCAATGTTATGAAATCGGTATTTATTAAGGTGCTTCGTGTACTGATGCTTTTTTCTCAATAAAAGGTTTCTCTCATTATTCTACTTTAGTCCTTAGTCGTATGTTTGGCGGGAAGAAGGATATCCTCTACTCCTTCATGGCACAAGACAGCATAGCTTGGCGTAATGTGATTTACCGCATTACGACCAAGCTTATCTGCAATGTGACAGCCCGGCAAGACTTCAAGAAAAGTCATCTGCCTATGGTCTTGATTAGTGATGACTCCGATTTGCCCAAAAGCGGTGTGAAGATGGAATTTATTGGGAAGATCTTTTCCCATGTACATCAGAAGTGTATTCTCGGCTATAAAGCCCTTATGCTGTGTTGGAGCGATGGACGTACCCAATTTATGCTCGATGCTTTCCTGCATGGAGGAAAAGGAAAATTAGAAGGAAAGGAACAGGGGGTGACTGTCCGACAAAAACTCCTATATAACCAAGCGCAAAGAAGAGTATTTCATGAGCAAAGGAAACAAACTCATTGAAATGGTAAAACGAGCTATTCGTGCAAAAATACCATTTGAATACCTGCTGGTAGACAGCTGGTTTACTTGTACCAAGCTTGTGGATTTAGTTTCCAACTCTCACAAGAAATTTCATCTTTTGGGTATGGTGAAGATGGGCAATACCAAATATGTCACTAAGAAATGGGGGAAGTCTCTGCTAAAGTAATCATCGGGAAACTAAAGAGTTCAAAGTCTATAAGATATAGTCGCCGTTACAGATGTCACTACACGATGGTCGATGCAACTCTCGCAGGCAGGGCTGTCAGACTATTTTTTTTGTCGACGTGGAAAGAATGAAGGCCGGAAAGTCTTACTGACAACCGATACAAAAATGGATTTCATGCGAGTTTACGAAATATATGCAATGAGATGGTCTATAGAGGTTTTCTTTGCAAATGGGAAAAGAATATTGGGATTGGCTGATTGTTCTGCAAGGGATTCTCTTAAATTTCACACATCTCATTGGTGATGATACGCTATAATTTGCTCGCTTCAATAAAGCGAATCCATGACTATGAAATAATCGGGGGACTCTTTGCTGAAATTTATGAGGGAGTACATGAGTTAACTGTGATTGAAAAATATGGGGTATCATACTCGAAGTGGTAGCAGTGATTGCTGAATTTACAGGAGCTGACTCGGAAGAACTCATTCTTTAAGTCATTGAAAGTAATAAACGTCTAGACACATTCCGAGCATATGCTCAAACGGCATAATTTCTAAATCCGAAACTTGAGTAAGAATGTCCTCCAATCTGATTTTTAGACTCATGTGTTTATGCATGGATGACATCCTATATATGTGATTCAAGAATTTCTTTAATTGCTTATTTAGGAAGTATGGCTATTCTATAAATATACCTTCACTATAGTAGATATCGCTACTATGGTTAAAATGAGTATCTCTGTCCTTGCTATTGTCCTAAATGAGAGCTCAATATGTACTAAAAGTATGTTTCTCAACATAAATGTGCATTTTCTTATTATAATGCCCTTGCATTCTAAAAAAAATCTTTTAATATTGCATTTGTATTATTTGTCTGACAAATAATACAAATGATAGAATCTAATAATATGAAGATAGAAATTAATCAAACAACATTGATCGATCAGGTAGAAGACAGCTTACTTACCTACTTTAAAAAGAATGATTTGAGATGTGGAGATTCTATTCCCAATGAGAATAATCTGGCCGCAGAATTAGGAGTTGCAAGAAGTGTTGTCAGAGAAGCTTTGAGCCGTTTGAAAATGATGGGACTGATTCATGCGCGCCCTCGTAAGGGAATGGTTTTGACTGAACCTTCCATTTTAGGTGGAATGAAAAGAGTGATAGATCCTCGTGTTTTGAGTGAAGAAACAATTTTGGATTTATTGGATTTCAGAATCGCACTTGAAATAGGAATATCAAGTGATATTTTCCGTAAGATAACTCCTAAAGATATTGAGGAATTGAGCGAGATTGTGAAAATGGGAATTGTTTTCGAGAATAACGAGTATGCGTTAATCAGCGAATCGGCTTTTCATACAAAACTATACAAAATTACGGGAAATAAAATAATATCTGAATTTCAGGAAATCATTCATCCTATACTTGTCTATGTGAAAGAAAAGTTCAAAGACTACTTAAAACCTATAAATATAGAGATGAGTAAAAGCGGCAGAATAGCTACTCATGCTGATTTATTGGATTTTATAAGAAAAGGAGACGAGAAAGGCTATCGTGATGCCATTGAAAGACATTTTGAGGTTTATAAGATTTTTAAAGTGAACCGGAGTTTGGAATTGATGGCAGAGAAAAACGAGGAAGAAAGGATAGATAGTATATGAGAATCCTAATACTATTGCTATCCTCAATACGGGATCAGCTATTGATATGTCTGCATGGAATGATCGATTGGCGGGTTTGATTTACGGGTGGTATGGAGGACAATCGGGTTTTGAAGCACTTACAGATATTATCACAGGTAAGGTAACTCCTTCTGGTAAGTTACCAATGACTATAGAAAAAACATTTGAGGACTCACCGGCATGGGGATACTTACCTAAAGGGGCGTCACTCTATAATGAACTTAAAAATGAGCATCTTATCAATGTGTATGATGTGAATTATGGAGAAAGTGTATTAGTGGGATATAGATGGTATGATACGAAAAATATAGAACCACTTTATCCTTTTGGGTATGGGCTTTCTTATACAACTTTTACATTGACTAAACCACGTTTGTCATCTAAAAAAATGAATGACCAAATGATAAGATGTTCGGTGACTATTACAAATACAGGAAGTCAGAAAGGAGCTGAAGTTATACAGCTATATCTCAAAGAAAATCAACCATCTGTGTTGCGTCCCGAGAAAGAACTGAAAAGGTTTAAGAAGATATTTTTAAATTCAGGAGAGAATCAAACTGTAGAATTTGAAATAACGCCAGAGGATTTGGCTTTCTGGGATGATGAAACGCATGATTGGAAAGTGAATTCCGGTCAATATTCTATTTTATTAGGAACATCCTCCAGACATATTAGTCATATTCTTTCTTTCACAAAAGAATGATTGTATAGCTGTCATTTTATTAGGAGATACAATAAGCATGAATTTCAGTTATGATGGAAAATCAAAAGGTCTTGATATATCGGCAAAAGGCTTTTGATTAATCATGAATTAGTAGGTTGAATCAAGTATTTTTCTTAATAATCAGTGTTTTCAGTAGCTTATTTTTATATTTGCGTATAAATGAAAGAAATATGATGAAAACTCTATTTATTAAGATACTTCGCTTTTTGATGCTTCTGGTATTTATTGCTTCGTGTGGCATCGGATATGTTATCTATGAAGATACACTGACTGCCTGGTGGATACCTGTTGGTATGGCGCTTTTGATTGCTCTTGCTACTATCCCATTCTATAAGAAATGGATATGGCTGACAACCATGGATGATAAAGTAATTAATTGTTTGTGTCATTTGGCTTGCATCGGTGCCATCAGTTATGTATTGTTTCTTGGCGGTAATTATTGGTTTGCCGATCCTGCTTCCACACACGAAGAAACAGTGATGGTACAGAAAAAATATGTAGAAACACACAAGAAGACCCGTAGAGTAGGCAGGCATCGTTATGTTTCGGATGGCATACGTAAGGAATACTATTTGCAGGTAGCTTTTGAGAATGGAGCTGTGGAAGAGCTGCATGTGTCACTTTCCACTTATAATAAGGCCAAGGCAGGTGCATCGAAGATACTGACTTTACAAAAAGGCTTTTTCGGATTACCGGTGATTACAAAAGGACTTTAATCAATCATTATGATATAGATATGGAAAATAGAGAATTGTATGAAAGAATGTTGTCGGGGACTATGTATAATGATTTGTCTACAGAACTGGTTCAGAGAAGAGAACAAGTCGTTTTTCTGACTAATGATTATAACTCTACTTATGGAAAACCCAAAGAGGTTCGTGAAGCATTATTACGCAATTTGTTGAAAGGCATTGGGGAGAATGTTCACTTCGAACCCAATTTCCGGTGTGAGTTTGGATTTAATATCACTATAGGAAACAACTTCTTTGCTAATTTTGATTGCATCATGTTGGATGGGAATCTTATTACAATAGGGGATAATGTATTGTTGGGGCCACGTGTGGGATTGTACACAGCAAATCATGCACTTGATGCCCGGGAACGCATTATGGGAGGTTGCTATGCACATCCGATTGTAATAGAGGATAATGTCTGGATTGGTGCAGGCGTTCATATTATGGGTGGTGTTACCATTGGGAGAAATTCGGTAATCGGAGCAGGAAGTGTAGTGACTAAGGATGTGCCGGAAAATGTAATCGCTGCAGGAGTGCCATGTAAAGTAATTCGGGAGATCACGGATAAAGATAAGACCGACTTTTTAGGCTAGGTTGGCGTGTGCTATTAAAAAAAGTCACATCACTTTTAGAGGATATAAATCGTTCTGAAAGTGATGTGTCTTTTAAAAAGAGGTTCTTCTTTAAGTGAAATTCTATAGTTCGGACGATTTTTCGTCTTATCAATTTTGTGTTTTGTCTACAAACGGGATGCATTCGTCTCATTTCAAAAATCGGGAATCTTCTATACTCTATCTTCGTGACGAAATAAAAACAGAATAAAATCATGAAGATGAATAAAACTAGATTATTAGAAAAAATATCTATTCAGTCAGGTATCTCCGCAGATGAATGCAGCGCAGTACTCAAAACCTTTGAAAGAATTCTTAGTGAAGAGTTAACCCGGAAAATACATCGTTATGGCGGGTGGATACTTTTGTTGGTTGCTTTGTTGGTATCCGCAGTGGCGTTTAGTCAGACACCGCAGAGAAAAGGACGGCCGGTACAGACAATCCGGGGAATGGTTATTGACGGGGATTCAAAACACCCGATACCGTATGCAACGGTGAGATTATCCGAAAAAGAGGGAACAGGTACGATAACAGACAGTCTCGGGCGTTTCAGCATACCACAGGTTCCTGTTGGACGGCATACGGTAGAGGCAGCCTTTATGGGATATGAGCCGGGTATTTTCAGAGAGATACTGGTAACTTCCGCCAAGGAGGTTTATCTGGAAATTCCTTTGAAAGAAAGTGTAAACGAACTCAATGAAGTAGTGATTCGTGCCAGGACCAATAAAGAGGAAGCGATGAATAAGATGGTTACTACTGGAGCCCGTATGTTGAGTGTGGAAGAAGCGAGCCGCTATGCCGGAGGTTTTGACGACCCTGCCCGTTTGGTATCTTCCTTTGCCGGAGTGGCCCCCAGTGTATCTTCCAATGGAATATCCATTCATGGCAATGCTCCCCATCTGTTGCAGTGGCGATTGGAAGACGTTGAAATTCCCAACCCGAATCACTTTGCGGATATTGCCACATTGGGTGGAGGAATACTTTCATCTCTTAGTTCGCAGGTATTGGGTAATTCCGATTTCTTTACCGGAGCTTTTCCGGCAGAATATGGAAATGCGGTATCCGGTGTGTTTGATATGAAATTGCGCAATGGCAATAACCAGAAGAATGAGAATACGCTTCAAGTGGGCATCATGGGAATTGATGTAGCTTCCGAAGGACCGTTAAGCAAGAAGCACAAAGCATCCTATATTTTCAATTATCGGTATTCCACAACAGGACTTCTGAACTTGGAGGGCGGAAAGATGGACTATCAGGACTTGAACTTCAAACTGAATTTCCCGACACAGAAAGCAGGAACATTCTCTGTCTGGGGAACCAGCCTGATTGATAAATTCGGCAGTGATTTTGAAAAGAATACGGATAAATGGGAATATATGAGCGACCGTAGCGAATCAAAAGACAAACAGTATATGGCTGCCGGAGGTATCAGCCACCGTTATTTCTTCAACAATGACGCATCACTGAAAACCACTATTGCCGGTACTTATTCGCAACTGGACGGTGGAGCAATCCTATTTAACCACTCTTTGGAATCCACCCCCTACATGGATCTTAACTCAAAACATACTAACTTAATACTAACTTCGACTTTTAACCGTAAATTCAGTAACCGTTTTACTAATAAGACAGGATTTACGTATAATGCCATGTTCTATCAAATGAATCTTGCCATTGCTCCTTATGAAGCCGAATCACTGGAAACCGTATCTCAAGGAAAAGGTAATACGAGTCTGATATCTGCCTACAATAGTTCTTCTGTAGGATTGACGGAACGCTGGACGCTCAATGCCGGTATTTACGGGCAATTTCTGACTCTGAATAATAAATGGTCTGTTGAACCCCGTATTGGTTTGAAATGGCAAGCTACTCCGAAAGCAACTTTTGCACTGGCTTATGGTATGTACAGTCGCATGGAGAAAATGGACGTCTATTTTGTGAAAACGAAAAGTACAGGAGACAAATCCGTCAACAAGGAACTCGATTTCACCAAAGCGCAGCACGTCATGTTATCTTTTGGATACAAAATATCCGATCGCATGAATCTGAAAATAGAACCTTATATCCAATTTCTCCATGATGTGCCTGTGATGGCTGACAGCTCTTATTCCGTACTCAACCGTTCTGATTTCTATGTGGAAGACGCATTGGTTAATAAAGGAAGAGGACGCAACATCGGTATTGACATCACTTTAGAACGTTTCCTGGAAAAAGGACTCTATTACATGATTTCCGGTTCTCTTTTCGATTCCCGCTACCGGGGCGGAGACGGTGTGTGGTACAATACGAAGTTTAATCGGAATTATGTCATCAACGGACTGATTGGAAAGGAATGGATGCTGGGACGTAACAGACAGAATATTCTTAGCATCAATCTGAAATTGACCTTACAAGGAGGTGACCGGTATTCTCCGATTGACAGGGAAGCAACGATGAATCATCCTGATAAAGAGGTACAGTATGACGAAACGAAAGCATTTTCTAAACAGTATTCTCCCATGCTTATCGGCAACTATACCGTGAGTTACCGCATCAACAAGAAGAAAGTCTCTCATGAGTTTGCAGTGAAAGGACTTAATTTTACCGGTGCGAAAGAACACTATGGACATGAATATAATGTGAAAACTGGAAAAATTGATGTTAGTGACGGTTCTACAACATTGACAAATGTGAGTTATAAACTTGAATTTTAAATAACCGATATAGAAGTCCAACCGGAAAAATGTTTTATCTTCGTCCCCGGAGATAAAACATCTTCCCTGATTAAATACACGATGGCTGAAACAATAACAACAGACAATAAATCTACTTTATTATATCGATATTATATCGATTCCTCGTTAGTCCGGAACTTCGATGGGCGCGTTATCTGGTGCTTATTATGGTGTTGGCTACCATATCATTCAATCAGGTTTTTATTATATTCCTCGATTATCGGGATATATTGGGAGGATGGATTTATACATTCACTTTCTTATATCTACTGACTTATATAGGAGTTATTTATCTGAATCTTTTCTGGCTCTTTCCAAAGTTTTTGCTGAAAAGACGCTATCTAACCTACATATCCTTACTTTCAGTAGCAATGATGCTTGCCCTGGCAATACAAATGGCAACGGAATATGTATCTTATTCCTGCTGGCCGGAATTTTACGAACGTGCCTCCTATTTCTCCATACCTATAGTGATGGATTATATATCTTCTTTCATGTTGTCCACACTCTGCATGATAGGAGGAACAATGACCGTTCTCCTGAAAGAATGGATGATAGATCATCAACGTGTCTCACAAATGGAAAAGGTTCACGTTCTTTCGGAAGTGGAACAGCTAAAAGAACAAGTCAGCCCCGAACTTCTTTTCAAAACATTGCATCATTCGGGGGAACTGACATTGAGCGAACCGGAAAAAGCTTCGAAGATGCTGATGAAATTAAGTCAACTACTTCGCTATCAGCTATATGATTGCAGCAGAACAAAGGTATTGCTTAGTAGTGAAATTAATTTCCTGAATAATTACCTGACCTTGGAACAGAATTCCCAGGCACAATTCAATTATGAACTGCTTGCGGATGGAGAAGTAAATAGAACACTGGTTCCACCCTTGCTTTTCATTCCATTTGTGCAATATATTGTAAAATCAATCAACGAACAGCGAACATCAATCCCTGTTTCTCTCAAAATCCATTTGAAAGTAGAAGAGAACACAATTATATTCACCTGTCTTTGCCAACAAGTGAATCTTTTGGAAAATAAAGGACTTGAAAGAATCCGCCAAAGACTGAACTTATTATATGGCAATCGTTACAGACTATTCCTGACGACAGAAAGCATCTGGTTGGAATTGAAAGGAGGTGAAGTATGAACCTGAATACAGAACATAGAAGAATGGAAGATAAAAGTGTCACAGCTTTTCTGTTAAGTCCTCATTACCGGACATGCAGACATCTGTTACTGCAAATAATAGTTCTTTTGATGACTATTAATGTCTTTTGGTACGAACCTTTGCAGTCAGTTTCTTTTTGGCGGCGTTTTGGTGGATTCCTGGCATATTTTGTTTCCATTAATACGGTAATCTATATGAACCTGTATATATTAGTACCCTGTTTTCTGTTGAAGAACCGTTTGGGGCACTATGTCCTGGCGGCTGTCCTGACGAATTTGGTAGTCATCATCTTCCTTTCAGTCACCCAGGGATTACTCTTTGAAGTAATTCTGCCCGGAAAAGATCCTGGCAGATTCGCTACTTTCATTAATACTTTTTCGGGGATACTGACCATCGGTTTTGTTACCGCAGGTTCGGCAGCCATATCCTTGTTTACCCATTGGTTGCGTTATAATCTGCGTATTGACGAACTCGAGTCCACTACTTTGCAATCCGAACTGACATTTCTGAAGAATCAGATTAACCCGCATTTCCTTTTCAATATGCTGAATAATGCCAATGTTCTGATAAAGAGAAATCCGGAAGAAGCTTCCAAAGTACTTTTTAAACTGGAAGATTTGCTACGGTATCAGATTAACGACAGTTCGCGTGAAAGAGTTTCATTGGCTTCGGATATCCGTTTCCTGAATGACTATCTGAATTTGGAAAAGATACGCCGTGACAATTTCCAGTTTACGTTGAGGCAGGAGGGAGAAGTGGATTCCATTTGGATTCAGCCTTTGTTATTCATTCCTTTTGTGGAAAATGCGGTGAAACATAGTTTTGATAGTGAGCATTCTTCGTATGTCCATGTCTTTTTTAAGGTGGATGCTCACCGACTGGATTTCCGGTGTGAGAATTCTAAACCGGCTGTTGCAGTCCAGCAGGGTAAAGTCGGTGGAATCGGACTTGCCAATATCCAGCGTAGGTTAGGATTACTGTATCCTGAACATTATAAGTTGGAACAAAGAGAAGATGAAAATCTCTATTCTGTAATTTTAAGTATAACATTATGAATTGTATCATTGTAGATGATGAACCCTTGGCACGTGAGGCCATGAAGTTATTGATAGAAGAATCCGATAACCTCCAGTTGATAGGCAGTTTTAACAGTGCTGCAACTGCTTCCGACTTTATGGAGCAACAGGGAGTCGATCTGGTTTTTCTGGATATTCAGATGCCTGGGATTACAGGAATAGAGTTTGCCCGTACAATTTCCAAAAAGACACTGGTTATTTTCACCACAGCCTATACAGAATATGCGTTGGATAGCTATGAAGTAGATGCAATCGACTATCTGATTAAGCCTGTCGAAGCGGAACGTTTTCAAAAGGCGGTGGATAAAGCGTTATCCTATCATTCTCTATTATTGAAAGAAGAAAAAGAAGCTATCGAAACGATTGTTGCCGCTGAATATTTCTTCGTAAAGGCAGAGCGCCGGTATTTCAAGGTGAATTTCTCCGATATTCTCTTTATTGAGGGATTGAAAGATTACGTCATTCTTCAACTGAACGACCAGCGTATCATTACTCGCATGAGCCTGAAAGCCATATTCGATTTATTACCAAAATCTATTTTTTTGCGGGTGAATAAATCCTATATCGTCAATACCGATCACATCGAGTCATTTGACAATAATGATATATTTATAAAATCGTATGAAATTGCTATCGGTAATAGTTATCGGGACGACTTCTTTGAGGGTTTTGTAATGAAACAAAGATTGTGATTTTTCATTTTTGTTTGGTTACATAATTTTCAAATGGTATATTTGTAACCAAAATAAAGAATACGTGATTGGCACAACAGACTATATTAGTATTAAGTTAACTGATGAGACGCAGTTTCGTTCTATATTCGACAAATATTACATATCTTTATGTATGTTTGCTAATCAGTATGTCGAAAATGATGCATTAGCGGCTGATATTGTTCAGGAGTGTTTTGTGAAGTTGTGGCAGCTGCGCGATGATTTCATGTATGTGCATCAGATTAAATCATTCCTCTATACGTCGGTACGCAATAAATCTTTAAATGAACTGGAACATACCAAGGTCATGAACGAGTATGCACAGAAAGTTCAGGAAATGAGTAAAGACTCTTTTTTCCAAGACAAGGTCATAGCAGAAGAAAGTTACCGGATATTAGTGGATGCCATTGAAAAACTGCCACCGCAGATGAAAAGCATTATGCAACTGGCACTTGAGGGAAAAAGCAATCCGGAAATTGCTGAAACACTGAATATTTCCGGCGAAACGGTACACTCCCAGAAAAAGATTGCCTACCGTAAATTACGCGTATATTTGAAAGACTATTACTACCTGGTTTTTTACTTTTTATAGTTTCTTTTAAAAAAAATCATTTTAATACACCCTGATTTTCAATTCACCTGTTTTAGTATAAACAACGATTAAAACATGTGAATTATGATAAACCAACATTTCTATATTGCAAGACTCATTGCCAGATACTTATCTGATGAAATCGAGGAAGAAGAACAGGCGGAACTGACCCGGTGGAGAAATGAATCGTCCGAAAACGAACGCCTTTTTCGGGAAATCTGCAAGGAAGAGAACATAAAGCAGAATATGCAGAAGCGGCAAACTTTCCATACAGAGGACGGATGGGAGGGGGTGCAAAGAAAAATCCAACGCCATCGGTTCAGACATCGGATACTGAATATGTGTAAATATGCTGCTATTTTCATTTTTCCGGTGGTTATTGCTACTGTGGCAATATATAAGAGCGGTAATGAACCCCAGCCGTTATCTCAAGTAGCGGAACAAATTGTTCCGGGTGGTAAGAAAGCCGTTCTTATTCTGGATAATGGAGAAGCAATTGATTTGAAGTCTACCTCCGGCGTGGAATTGAAAGAAAAAGATGGTACAGTCATTCAGGTGGATTCTACAGCATTGAATTATCAGCAGGCTCCCGCCCGGACATCCGAAAAACTTGCATATAATAAGGTAAACGTTCCTCGTGGTGGTGAATATCAGCTGACGTTGAGCGATGGAAGTAAAGTACAGTTGAATTCCATGAGTTCCATCCGCTTTCCTGTTCAGTTTGCACAGGCTTGCCGTCTGGTAGAATTGGAGGGAGAGGCCTATTTCGAAGTAAGCAAAACCGGACAGCCTTTTATTGTACAAACCAAAGGGATGAAAATAGAAGTATTAGGAACTACTTTTAATATATCAGCTTACGCAAACGAAGAATATCAAACTACACTTGTCAGCGGTTCGGTAAAAGTACAGACTGAAAATGGAAGCAACCGGATTCTGAAACCATCGGAACAGGCTTGTATTACTTCGGGCAGCAACCAGATCAATGTACGCAATGTAGATACTGCATTTTATACTTCATGGATACATGGAAAGATCAATTTCAAGGACCAGCGATTGGATGACATCATGAAAACTCTTGCCAGATGGTATGATATGGATGTAGTCTATGAGAATGAGGCGACCAAGGAGTTACGCTTCGGTTGCTATGTAAACCGTTATAATGAGATTACCCCATTGGTGAAATTGTTGGAGCAAACGGGTAGAGTAACTGTCACAGTAGAAGGAAAAACTATCAAAATATTCACTAATCATTAATCCCTGTTTTATGGAAAAACTACGTAATGTTGCCAGATTTGGGAAATATGGAAAACGTCTTTGTATGATGTTCCTTTTTCTCTGTATTACGACTTCAGGGCTGATGCGCGCATCTATATTCGCACAGACCACAGTTACAGCCAAATTCAGAAATGTAACATTGAATGAAGTTCTTTGGGAAATTCAGAAACAAACGGACTTTACCTTTATCTACAGCACAAATGATGCGAAGAAAGTCAGAGTGGAAAATCTGGATGTGAAGAATGAACTGATTTCTGAAGTGCTTAACAAATGCCTGCGAAATAGCGGACTGACTTATACGGTTCATGATGGAGTAATTGCCATCCGTAAGGCTGAACCCGTTAGGACGGAAACTGTTGCACGTGAGAAATATACGATTACAGGGAAAGTAATTGAAGATAGTGGAGAGCCGATAATCGGAGCTAATGTCATCGTGAAAGGTACAACTAACGGTATGATGACTGATATGGACGGTAATTTCCATCTGGAAGTTACAGACAAGAAAGTGACTCTGATGGTTTCTTATATCGGTTATACGTCACAGGAGGTAGTTGCAACTCCCGGCAAGCCGATGAGCATAATCCTGAAAGTGGATAATAACTTGTTGGATGAAGTGATTGTAACGGGATATGGTACTTTCAAGAAATCGGCTTATGCAGGTTCTGCCAGTATCGTAAAGACAGATGCTGTGAAAGATGTGCCTAATGTATCTTTCCAACAGATGTTGGAGGGGGCGGCTCCCGGTGTCAGCGTAAATACCGGTTCGGGTATACCGGGTTCGTCAACGTCCATCCGTATCCGTGGTATGGGTTCGTTCAATGCCTCCAATTCTCCGCTGTATGTAGTGGATGGTGTTCCCGTATTGTCGGGTAATATTGGTGCATCTGGTAGTGATTCCGGTTTGGATGTAATGTCTACCTTGAATACATCGGATATTGAAAGCATCACTGTTATCAAGGATGCCGCTGCTGCTTCACTTTATGGTTCACGTGCAGCAAATGGCGTTGTCATTATTACTACGAAACAAGGAAAAGCAGGTAAACCGGTCTTTAAATTGAAATCGGATTGGGGATTCTCTAATTTTGCCATGCCTTTCCGCGAATTGATGGGCGGACAGGAACGTCGTAACCTGATCCACGAGGGGCTTCGAAATTATGCTTTAACTTATAGTGGTAAGACCGATGATGAGGTAGGACTTCATCAGGGGATGACCGAGAATGAAGCATGGGCTTATGCCGATTCGAATATTGACCAGTATGCACCGATCCCTTGGTGTGGTTTTGTGAATTGGGATGATTATCTGTTCCGTAACGGTAGCCACCAGAATTACGAGTTTTCAGCTTCCGGCGGACAGGAAAAGATTAAATACTATACGTCCATCGGCTATATGAAGCAGGATGGTGTTACGATAAACTCCGGTCTGGAACGTATTTCTGCACGTTTGAATGTAGACTATCAGATGGCTAAATGGATGAATATCGGTGCAAAGATACAGTTCTCCAAAGTGAATCAGGATACTTATTCAGAGGGGACATCGTATACTTCTCCAATTTACGGTACGCGTAATGGAGCCACACCGTCTGACCCTATATGGAATGAAGACGGCACCTGGAACCGTGCATTAATCAAATTGGATGACCGTAATCCGATGTTATCAAATTCTTATAATTTTAAGAGAGAATATGCGACTCGTTCTTTCAATACCGTATATGCATCATTCGATATTTGGAAAGGAATCAAGTTTGCGTCTACATTCAGCTATGATTTTGTGATGAACAAGTCTCGTGCATGGAAAGACCCGCGTACCAGTGACGGTGACGATGATAACGGGCGTTTCAGCAAAGATTATAATGATATTACCAATATGACATGGTCTAATATTCTGACTTATCAAACAAAGATCAAGAAAAAACACAATCTGGACCTTTTGGTTGGTTATGAAATCAACAGTAAGGAGTCGGATGGACTGGGAACTACTATCTCTAATTTTGCACGCTGGGATAAGCCGGAAGTCAACAATGGTGTAGTGTATCAGAGTATGGGAGGTTCTAACAGTACGACGCGTATTGTTTCTTATATTACACGTGCCAACTATGATTATGACAACAAATATTATCTGGGAGCGAGTTGGAGAACTGACGGAAGTTCGCGATTGGCAAGAGAGAATCGTTGGGGAAATTTCTGGTCATTGTCCGGTGCATGGAGAGTGAGTAGCGAGAGTTTTATGAAACCTCTTCAGAACTGGTTAAGTGACCTGAAACTTAGAGTTTCTTACGGTGTGAACGGAACTCTGCCGTCTTCTTATTATGGATATATGGGATTGAGCAGTCTGACTAGTAATTATAACGATAATCCGGGTATCACGCAGTCGCAACTGGAAAACAAGGAACTGACTTGGGAAACCAACTACAACTTCAACTCCGGTATCGACTTGGGATTCTTCGACAACAGACTGAATGTTACATTTGAATATTACGTTCGTACAACGAAAAATCTGCTTTACAGCCGGCCATTATCTCTTGCAACAGGTTTCTCAAGTTATCTTGCCAACATAGGTAAATTACAAAACAAGGGATATGAATTGGAAATTCGTTCAACTAATATCGAGACAAAAGATTTTCGTTGGAGCACTAGTTTGAATCTGGGACATAATGCAAATAAAATCCTGAAGTTGGATGGAGATTTGAAACAAGTAACCAGCGGAACATCTATTCATAAGGTAGGTTTGCCCTATTCTACCTATTATATGATTGAATTTGCAGGCATCGACCCGGCAGACGGTGAACCGATGTTCTATAAGAATACGACGGATGAAAATGGAAATCTGAACAAAGAAACTACTAAAGATCCGCGTAGTGCGGAAAAAGTGATACTGCAATGTGCCGATCCTACTATCACCGGTGGACTGGGTAACAGCATCTCTTATAAGTGGTTTGATCTGAATTTTAATGTGAATTTCTCTTTTGGAGCATGGAACTATGACGGCTCGGCAAGTAAACTGGAACACGGTGGCGACGGAACGCTGAATATTCCTATTTATTATCGGAAACGCTGGCAGAAGGAGGGTGATGAAACGAGTATTGAACGTTTTGTAGTCGGTAGATCAATTTCCATGACCGATTATGCTACCACACGTCGTTTATACAGTGGAGATTATGTTCGTCTGAAGAATCTGACTTTCGGCTTTACACTGCCGAAGACATGGACCCGGAAAGTGGGTATAGACAATATACGTCTGTATGCATCGGGCAATAACCTGTTAACTTGGGCGGCATACGATTATATTGACCCCGAATCGGGTTCATCACCTAGCTGGGATACTCCCCCGATGAGAACTTATACATTCGGTTTGGAAGTGAAATTCTAAGTGCATTAATCTATAAATGAATAAGTATGAAAAAGATAAAATATATAGCTTTAGGTGCCTTTGCAACCTTATTAAGTAGTTGCGGAAATGATTGGTTGGATTTGCAATCTTCCACAGCTATAGAAACTGATGGTTCATTGACCGAATTAAGGGATTTTGAATTTGTGCTGAACGGTGCATACAGCAGTATGCAGTCATCCAGTTATTATGGAGCAGATATGTTTTGTTATGGTGATTTGAGGGGAGATGATATGAAATCTTATAAGTCTTCCAGCACCAATGTTAGTTTCTATACATTCAAGTACAATAAGACGAATGGACCTAGTGGTTTCTGGGGAATGTACTACGGTATTGGTAAGAACCTGAACATTTTATTCCGGGATATTGAAAAGATAAAGCTTGTTCCCGATCGGGAAATTACAACTCCGAAACTGGAGAAGCTGACAGAGCAGGAATATTATAATGACTTGAAAGGAGAGGCTTTGGCAATACGTGCCTTGTTGCTGTTCGATATGACACGTATTTACGGGTATCCTTATCTGAAAGATAACGGGGCATCACTGGCTGTGCCCATTATTGATAAAGTGGTAGAAGATAAGAATATCAAACCTTCCCGCAATACGACCGCCCAATGTTATAAGGCCATCACAGACGACCTGACAGATGCGGTGAAGCTGCTTCGTCCGGTAAAGAAAGAGGGTAAAATCAATAAATGGGGGGCAATGACATTATTAAGCCGGGTTTATCTCTATATGGGGAATGACAAAGAGGCATACGATGTGGCTGCCGAAGCTATCAAAGGTGCGGAAAAACAAGGCTATAAGTTGTGGACCAATGATGAATATGCCAAGATATGGGCTACTCCGTTCAATAGTGAACTGTTGTTCGAAATTGTGAATCTGACAACTGATAGTCCGGGAAAATCATCCATCGGTTATCTTAGCACCAAATATAATCTGATAGCTACCGAAAAGTATTGGAAAGACTACATGAAAGACAATTCCGATGATGTTCGTAGTCAGATGGTGTCTACGGCAAGTAGCAGTAAACCTTATTGCTTGAAATATCCGGCACAAGGTTCTAAATCGTATGAAGATGCCAATATCCCGGTTTTCCGTCTGTCGGAACTCTATCTGAATGCAGCTGAAGCTGCGATTAAGAGGAATGATATATCTAATACGCGCAAGTATCTGAAACCTATTTATGCACGTACGGATAAGGATCTGGATGCCGTGGCAGATGAAGATATAAACCTGGATCTGGTGCTTGAACAGCGTCGCATTGAATTCTGGGGAGAGGGACAACGTTTCTTTGATTTACTTAGAAATAACAAGAAAGTGATACGTGAAGATTATTTGAGCGAAGTTCCCAATGAAGCAGTAGAGTTTGATTGGAGTTATTATAAAATCGTTCTTCCTGTTCCTAACCACGAAATGGAGTACAATGAGAATATGGTTCAGAATCCGGAATATGAATTGCATTAATTAACGCATTAACGTATAGAAATTATGAAAAAGATATATAGCATCTATTTCCTTTGGGGTTTGTTCATCACGGCCTTTTATTCGTGCGGGGAAGATCTGACTCCCGTGGGACCGGATATAGCTGAAATCACTCATTTCCGTAATGATGGTCCTTACCTTTTCTATGAAAACGGTAGACTTAAAATTCTGGAAGTGACTAAAGATAATGCATTGAACATTCGTGAAGAATCCGGATTGCCGGCCGGATTGAAACTAGATGTGTATTCGGATGATAATCAACTCCTTTTTCAGGTACCCATTAATAAGATTGAGAATTTTGAACGTCCGGCATGGGAAGACCGTACCGAGTATGCTAAAACATTTGCCGTATCCGACCTTCACGGGCGTTTCGACTTGTTTGCCGCTATTCTGAAAACAGGGGAAGTGATTAATGATAAATATGAATGGATATATGGCAGTAACCATTTGGTGATTGATGGTGATATTTTCGATCGTGGAGCAGACGTACTTCCTATTTTATGGCTCATATACAAATTGGAATTTGAGGCGAAAGCTGTTGGTGGCAGAGTGACAACCATCTTGGGGGATCACGAAGAAATGATAATGCGTGATAACCTGAAATATACGTATGCCAAGTACAACACTCTTTCGCAAAGAGCGATGAACATGACCTATGGAAAGATGTGGGGACTGACGAATGTGATGGGTAACTGGCTGCGTTCTAAAAACACCATTCAGATTGTAGGTGAAAACCTTTATGTTCATGCAGGATTGAGTAAGGTGTTTATGGAACGCGAAGAGACGATTCCCGAAATCAATGAACTGGTGAGCAAGAGCATTTACCTTTCAAAAGAGGAACGGAAAAAACAATATCCGGATATTGCCGATTTCCTTTATAGTGATAGTTATAACGGTCCGTTGTGGTATCGTGGAATGGTTAAGACTGGCAGTGAGTACAGTCCGATAAAGGTAGCGGATGTAGATAAACTTCTGGCTCAATATGATGTCAAACGTATTATTATCGGTCATACGGAAAATAGTCGTGTGAAGTATACCTATGATAAAAAGGTATATGATATTTGTGTTAATCATCCCAAGGCTTTTGAAAAAGAGACTCGTGCCGTGGTTATTGAAGGAGATAATATTAAAGCCATCAATGACGAAGGAGAATTAGTAACGATTAAAAAATAAACTTCAAGAAAGAAAAGAATATGAGCACTCGTTTTTTGAGATTATTTCTTTCTACTCTTGTTCTCGTTTTAATAAGTTCCGGCATTCAGGCCGGAACTTATCATTCAGGAGATAAGAAGAAAGAAAAAAAAGAGAAAAAAGAGAAATTATCTGGTGACGGACCCTATATACTCTATCAGGCAGACGGTAGTACACGGGTTATTAATGTCAATAAGAAAGGACGGATTACAGACAAAACTTATGCGACATTACCTAAAGATTTCAGTTTCCGTGTGACGGATCATGAGGGACGGTATCCGTTTGATGTAAAACTCCATTCATTGAAAAGACCGGAGTGGCAATATACCCGTCCGGAAAAAGTTTTTGTGATGTCCGATCCTCATGGGCGGCTGGATTGTGTGATTAGTCTGTTGCAAGGAAACGGAGTGATTAATGATAAATATCAATGGAATTTCGGTAGCAATCATTTGGTGATTATCGGAGATATTTTCGACCGTGGCAAGGATGTACTGCAGATCTTCTGGCTGTTCTATAAATTAGAAGACGAAGCGGCTAAAGCGGGAGGTCATGTCTCTTTCCTTTTGGGAAACCATGAGGCTCTGGTGTTGTCCAACGATCTTCGCTATACAAAAGATAAATATAAATTGCTGGCAGAAAAACTGGGAGTGGAATATCCCTCATTATTCGGCACAAATACCGAATTGGGCCGTTGGCTTGCAACACGTAATACAATGCAAATCATTGGAACTGATTTATATGTGCATGCCGGATTAGGAAAATTATTCTATGATAAGGACTTGAATATCCCCACTGTGAACGAGGAAATGAGCCGGGCACTTTTCATGAGCAAAAAAGAGCGTAAGGCACTTTCTCCATTGACTGATTTTCTGTATGGTAATGACGGTCCAATCTGGTATCGCGGCCTGGTGAGAAAAGATCCCAAATATAAACCGTTGGCACAAGACTCTTTACAAATGATGTTGGATCGTTATATGATAAAACATATCTTTGTGGGGCACACTATCTTCAAGGATATTTCAACCTTTTATAATGGTAAAGTCATCGCTGTTAATGTTGACAATAAAGAGAATCGGAAGAAAAAGCGTGGACGGGCTGTATTGCTAGACAATGGAGTTTATTACGTCGTTGGTGACGACGGTGTTCAGAGGAAACTATAATGAGTTTAACTAAAACTAGCCCTCTATCCATCTTCAAAAGACGAATAGAGGGCAGTTGCCATGACGAGAAAAAAGTCGAAGTCTATTGCTTTGCTTCGTTATTTTGTTTCAGAAGAAATTCATCAATTGCTTTTTTAAGCTGGTCTTTGGGCATAGCTCCCTGCATGATTCTAGGTTCCTCTTTCATTGAAATCATCAATAGTGTAGGGATGCTGCGGATACCGAATGCCGCTGCCAGATCTTTTTCTTTGTCTACATCAATCTGATAGATATCTACTTTACCGCTATATTCTTTGCTAAGTTCTTCCAGAATCGGGTGCATCACTTTACAAGGACCGCACCAGGTAGCATAGAAATCTACGATGGCAGGACGGCTGCCCTCAAATTTCCAATCGTTCGGATTGGCTTCATAATTATATACTTTCTTTAAAAAATCTGCTTTATTTAATGCTACTACTTCCATTTTATTATTCTCCTTTGTTGATTCATTACTCTTTTTATTTTCTCCGCTGTTGCCTGCACAAGCTGTGGTTGCCAATGTCAGGACGAAGATACTCAATAAGCTTTTTATCCGTTTCATATATTATCTTTCTTTTTGTTTTCTCTGTTGCAAAGATAGGGGATATAAGGGGAGTAAAAAATAGCAATTTGGCAGAAACTCTTGGCAAAACTTCCCTCGGGTAGTTATTGAACGCTAAAGGATGCAAAAGGTTATGTTTTACTTCCTGACAAATATGAAAGTATACTTCCTGTCAAGTATGGGAATATTAGCAAAATATTCAGCTTGAATTTCAAAAAGTGTCTGGGTCATGTGTTTATTTCATTATATCTTCCATGTAAATAGCTTTATCACCCCACCCGGAGCTAAAAATACTTGGTGAGTGGGTGGAAATAATAAGTTGACAATGCGGATTCAATTGACGCAATCTGTCTATAATTTCTCTTTGCCATCTAATGTGGAGCGAAATTTCCGGTTCATCCATCAAGACGATTGCCGGTTGCTTTTCGAGGAGGAACACTTTTAAAAGAATCAATAGCAACTGTTTTTCTCCGGAAGACAGTTGCTCAAGATTAATAGTTTTTCCTGCTTGATGAAATACCAAAGCACTATTATTACCCTTTGATATATCAATAGTTTTTCTTGTATCTGAAAACATGGCGTTGACAATACTGAACAATAAATCTATATTGTTCTGAATTTCGTCAGCTTTATCCTTGTAATCAAGCATTTTCATACGATAATTGAAAAAAGAAAGCCCTTCTTTGTTTTGGAAAACAATATTGTTAAGTTCCTGCATCAACGGACTTTCCGATTTTCGTTTGTCTGGTACGGGAGAGTCAAATGAGCGAAGATACGTCACTGTGTAAGAATTTGTAGAGAGTGGTGTCCCGGTAATCTTTCCCTGAAATTTTTTGAGTTCTTTGGCATCGTCATTGTAATAAGCATTTATTACATCAAGCAAGGTCGTTTTGCCACTACCGTTAATTCCCACCAAAATGTTAACATCGGGATTCACATTTTCCCAATGCAAGTTTTTGTACCCCCACAAGTTCTCTATATCAAATGACTCTATATAAGTTCTGGTTACATTTTCCATGTTTGGATTCATCTTTAATTATTGCAAAGAAACAAATTTTCTCCCGTTTTTCCTAAAGGACGTCTGTTTTTTATTCTATGCTAACAACCTCTCTTCTTCTATTCGGTCATCAATAAGATCACCCTAACGCACCTTTCTGCTTAGAAATTTTCTCTTTGAGTTCATTATTCTCATAAGATATCCAACGGATTAAGACATTGATGCATACCGAGAAGCTGAATGGAGAGAATAATTGTTTTAGTCAGTGGGGTGTCTTTGCCTGTTCGCATGCGGCTCCCACCACTTCACCTTGGACGAGGCAACTGCGTGAGCGTTGGGAATTGATAAAGAATGATTTGGGTGATATAGAAATCTTGTTCTTTTCGTCACGGGCATCCGGAATAATCTCGGAAAATGAATGGTCATAGTGGTAGATATATAATGTAGAACATAGCATGCAAAGCTAAGCTAATTTTCTCACTAATAGGATAGGGAGGCAAAAGAAAGACACAAACAAAAGAAGTAAAGAGAAAGAAAAACGACAAGAGGGAAAGAGGTTTACAAAATGGGGATGTTGCATTTATTGAGCGTTTGCCCTGTGATATCAATTAAAATTTACCGCTTCCCTAGAGAAGATTTTTGGTTCTTCGTCAAATTTGGTGGTAATCTCTTTTTTATT
>NZ_QVLZ01000067.1:0-25483 GCF_003435205.1 Bacteroides sp. AF32-8BH
AGCTCCGGATGATGACCATTGCAATCCCGCCCACGTTTGGAACTTCTCTTTTCCGGTTTACCCATAATCAGCCGCATAGCGGATGATTACGGGTAAACCGGGAATGAGAACAGTCATTCCGATGAAGGGGAGGGTGGGAAAGAATACTGCGTGAACGCAAATTAATGGGATTACCAGTAACTCCAAGCGTTTTTTGCTACTTTTTTGGGGTGCTTGCCAAAAAGTAGCGGACAGCAAAATACCCTCCCTTCCCTAATCCAAAAGAAGGGAGAATGTGCTTCATTGAAGGTATATAGGTTCCGTTCCCTGATTATAACAATACATAGTGTTATTTCTGAAACCATCAAAGCATATATGAAAATCATCGAAATCCTGTTCCGTGGCCAAACGAACCTTATCACTCAACAAAACCATGCATTGTTTATTGACAGATGTAGCCAAAGAGGTAGTACGTCCCGGCTTTATCTCCAATGCCACCACATAAGAAGTCCTTCGTGGATAGATATACCCAATAATTTCCTCATTGAGTACAACCAAACGAATAACATCTTCATTCAAAACGGGAATATTATTAATTTTGCCCATCATTGTTATAATATAAATCAGTTTATAATCATTAAAATACAATATCATTACAAATGATACCTATAATTTTTATAGGTAAACTTTTCCACCGAGACCACCTCATAAAGATAGTCTTCATGGCAAGAAGCCATTATACAGTTCTCACATTCAAGAATAGGATTTATAACTACACGGAATTTAATAGTGCCGTCCACCAGAACAAACTCCACCCGATTAAAGAACCCTTGTAGAGAATGCCCTTCCTTATCCATCAGACGCACTACTTCACCTGTAAAAACAGCCAATTCCTTAGCCTGCCATTTCGCTTTACGCAAACAACTGTTCGCCGCTTTGACGTTCTCATTCACCTCTTTTGTTCTTATTGCTTTCATACCAAAATCCTTTTTACATATTTATCTTGTCAAAAATCAAAAGTCAGCTGCGTAGCCCTTGCGTTGCTCTGAATCGACCTCTTCAATTCAGAATTATCCTCCATTGCATTTTCAAGTTTCCTAATAAAAGAAGTGTCACCTGCTTCCGTTATCTTTAAAATAGGCAACCATACTCCGGCTATCAGCTGTAAATCTATATGATAACTTCTCCAATGCTGCATTGTCAATGTATTCATCCATGCGACTTCACCGGGTACGCTATTCATCATCAGATTGACAACGGTCATCTTTACACAAATCAAATCTATATCCGAGCCATAACAAAAAAGCCTTCCTCCATCATTCTCTTCCGCACATTTTTTTACAGCGGAAAGTAGCATCCTGCCGGAACCACAGCACGAATCACAGACCGACTGTTTAGGTTTCAGCCTATTTCCCCCCATACATGCCATCAAATCAGCAACGTGTATCGGGGTAAAGAACTGTCCGTTATTCCCATGACTGACACACTCCATGAACATATCTCCCAAGACATCGCAAAATCCTTCCGAATATTCAGACACCCTATAAAACATTTGAACAAAAAGTTCCATTTCATATGGCTTATATCTTTTTTCCACTCTACGATAATCCTCCGCCAACATCCCGACAGACAAATAGTAAAGACAAACATCCAAAAAATCCCGAAAGGCTTCTTCATATCCCCGACTGAAAGCAAGCTTTTCATAAAGTTTCATTATCTCCTTTGGTATCATACTTTTCTGACTTCATTATTCACAACATTCTATATTCCTTGTGCCATAGATTTTATCAAAAGCCGCTTTTATCTCCGAGCGATATTTACAGTCCTTCTCAAAACAAAGTTGTTTTGTCCAAAAATCGAAATCAAAACCATCGGTATTATCAATCGTTACAGAAACATAATCAGTCATACCACTCTGACATACAACCGTATGCCGATTTACACAAAAGTGGTCATTTAAAGCAGTTTCTTTTCGGGTAATGCGTTCTACCATCTTATCTATCCACTTCATACTTATAATATTTTATGTAATTGCCCCATTCCAAGAGGCAGTTACGGTTATACTCATTAAAAATCGTTCTCGTTCAAAAACAGCACATCGCCTTTCATCACCATCCAATTAATCTCACTCAGATGATAGCCACAATGCCCACTCAAAAAAATCTCAATCTCTTCAGTGGTCTGCAATCTCCTGTCTGGGCTTATCACCGCAACATTACCGGAATTACAATCCAATACAGCCAGTTTCTCATAAGCCCACTCACCAAACTGGCAGAACTCGATAAAATTGGTATAGGTTATCCGTATGCTATTGTTTGCATCAAATTCAAGGGGTGACTTTGTAATGAATGAACCTGCATGATTCACCACCACAGAGGGGCTAATCTCTGCCAATGAAGATAAGCTGTCATCCCATCTAATCTCATAAAGGAAAAATCCTTTTGGCAATGAATTGCGGTCTATACGATAACTGGAAAAAAGACCGTCTATCGTTTCATTAATAACTAACTGTTCATAATCTCCTTCTAAATAGTGTACTCGTGACATAACTCGTTGTTTTTTGGGATTGTTAAACTTCTAATTTTATGCTTCAGCTAGATTTAAAGACCTTTTTTTAAAACCCCTTTCCGGGATGGCCTTTTCTTTCTGCCGACTTTTTTTTTGAGCTTTCATGCCCCATCTGAGTTTATGAGCCTTTTTTTTACGGCACACAACAATAAGGAAGGAGGGATTAAGAAAAGTTTTGGACGACAAAAAATGTTGGGGACAGCGAAGCCGTCCGGCGTTATTTTTTTCGGGACAAAGGGCGAAGACCGGAACTCTTTCGTATCCATCCACCGAAATAAATTTGCCGTTCAAAAACAAAGGGTCTCAGATGGGGCTATGAAAAACGCACATTAAGGGAGGCAGAAAACTAGGAAAAGGGCAGTACGGAAAGTAAAACAAGCCATACGGTTTTGCCTGCAAAACCGTATTCCTATCTCCCTGCCACAAGTGGCAGGGGGGAACGGGTTAGCAACGGACTGCCGGGACAAACGGTAAAAGGACGGGGCTGCAATACGGAAGAAGGAGGTTGTTTCGGCAATGCCGAAGCTCCGGATGATGACCATTGCAATCCCGCCCACGTTTGCAACTTCTCTTTTCTGGTTTGCCCATAATCAGCCGCATAGCGGATAACTACGGGTAAACCGGAAATGAGAACAGTCATTCCGATGAAGGGGAGGGTGGGAAAGAATACTGCGTGAACGCAAAAACACAGTATGTCATCTTAAAACAATATCTTTAAAAAGTTTTTCAGAAGAAATGCTTACCAATATCCTAATAATTATTACTTTTGATAACATAATACAACGATATGGAAAAGAAAAAGATTACAATAGAGGTAGAACCAGCTACAGCCGTAGCTACCGTCGGTTTATTGCGTGGGATATTTCCCAGTATCATCGAACAACTGGAAAGGCAAGCCGCAACAAACGGCAGCCCCTTAAAATTCAATAAAGTAGAAAATATGCAAGAAGTATTGGATGAGATTTATGAAAAGTGCATTGCCGAAACGAACCTCCGGGAGTTTGCCCAGGCGCACTTAAATAGTGACGGATTACCTAACTGATACAGAAATACGGAATCTGCCAGCCATCCTTATTCCAAATAACAAATGGTACAGAATTACACACCTGTCATGTGGGATGACAAAGCATTTGCCTTTGTCCCCTACGAAGCATTCAGTGATTTGCCACATTATCCCAAAGAAAAATGTGAGCAAATTTGCAAAGAGCTGAACAGCCTTATAAGACTATGTACTTATAGGCCGAAAAAGGAAGATATTTATTTTCATCCGGTAAGTTATGTACGTCGTTCCGGAGGTTTCATAGTTACGGATAATCAGGCATCCTTTGAGAAATGCCCCTATCCTGCTTGCGCAGACCGTCATAGCTGCCAAAAAATATGTGATTTGATGAACCGTATCATTGAAGAGTCTTAATTATATAAAATACCATGGAACATCCAAACTCCAAATGCAGAATAGCACAAGCTGAATATTTAAGTCGGCTACCTGAAGAAGAACGGGAAAATAAGGCCAGAGATATTAGAATCGGAAACGCCAGCTATATTTACCACCAACAAGCGGTTCCAATCCAAGAAAACAGATTGATAATGTATTATAAAGAGTGGTTGGAAGGTCTTCCTCCCAACATTTCACGCCATATGAGAATGCTTGGATTTGAAGCATGTAAGACAATGATTCCGTTTACGAGATATGTGAACGAAAGAAACGATATTGGTATGCGTGACTGGATGCAAGAGCATCTTTCACCGAGTGACTTCAACTATTGGCAGGAACTTTCGAAAAAAGCAGGTTCGCCAACATTTTAATCCCATCCCGTTCAATACGCTGCCTGAAGAATAAAAGGTGCGTATTAAACGAGAATATTTTTTAGCGTTTAGTCATCTCTTCCCGCACCAGTTCCGTTTCTGTCGGGGAGAGTTTCGGCAATTTGACAGTTGCCGGACTTTCTAACTGGTAAGCCTTCACCTCATTGATAAGCAGCTGCCAGTCAAAAAGAAATTCTTCGGAACAACCATGTTTACGATAAATTTCTTTTGCTGCTTCCAAAATCTCAGGAGCGCAAAAATCGTCTCCCTGAAAGACAACTGCCGGACGATCATTATTGATACAGTCTCTCAATAATCGTAACTGATCTTTCATTGTGTTTACCTATTATGCGTTCTGTTGTTTTACCATTTTCAAAAATTCGTCAGACGGTTTAAATGCCGGTATGTTATGAGCCGGAATAATCATAGTAGTATTCTTAGAGATATTCCGAGCTGTCTTTTGCGCTCTCTTCTTCACTATGAAACTACCGAATCCACGAAGATAGACATTTTCCTCCTTACCCAACGAAGTCTTTACCTCGTTCATGAATCCTTCCAAAACAGCAAGCACCGCTTTGCCGTCGATGCCGGTTCTGGCAGATATTTCCTTTACGATTTCCGATTTAGTCATTTCTTTATAATTTGAAAATTAGCGTGCAAAGATAATTAATCCAATGGATTATTTAAAGTCTGGCATCCGCAGCAAGCCCTGCCTTCGCCCAATGAAGTGTTAAATTGTTGCGTATGGGTCAAGTTCCTTAATCCGCTTACACAAATAATCAAAGCGTTTCTTGGTAAGCGGTGTGAGTGTATCGAGGTTCTTGCCATCGAAATTCTCTCCGAAAATAAGGTCGTCCACTCCTATGCCGTGATTGTAATTCTCGCGCACGCAATCACGCAGAATCCAAAGGTTATGCAGGTTCACCCAGTCGGCTGTAATGTTTCTGATTTTACTGAACAGCAGCGCAGCAGTGTAAAGGTAGTGTCCGCAATGGTTGTAGTCATGCAACACCAGCTTGCCCTGGTAATAGATGTCGAAATCCTTGTTTTCTTCATCTTCCTTTGTATCGCAGTAGAAGAATGGAATGTCTTTCAGACCGTCCCAATTAATATAAGTAGTTGGCTTCATAATATCTTTTTTGAATACGCTACATAACCTGTTATTTGCACACTTTCCATTATTCACAGAACATTTGATGAAACACTTCCTTCAGTCTTTTTATCTCACTGAAATTCAAATCTCCAATCTTTCTTTTCAGCCGGCTTTTGTCCACCGTGCGAATCTGATCCGTGGCTATCTCCCCATCACGCCCGGCTACAGAACACAGAACCCGGTAAGGATAGTTCCTTATGGTGGAGGTTATCGGAGCAATGACTACTATTGTAAGGTACATATTCAAATCTGAAGGAGTTACAACAACACATGGCCGTGTCTTTGCCATTTCACCCCCACGGGTAGGGTCTAACTCTACCCAATACACTCCATACTGTTCTACCATGTCCAATCCTCAAACTTTTCATCCTCAAACACATCAGGGATAAGCAACTCATCATCCCCATTCTCATGGGCACGTTTGGCAGCTTCCGCCCATCCCTGCCGTGGTTGTGCCTTTATCACAATATTGTTCCCGTCCAAAGAAATGCTCACAGCCGATTTCAAGGACAAACGCAACTGTTTCAATATCTCGGAAGGAAGTATTATCCCCTTGCTGTTTCCAATCTGAATAATGTTTGTTACCATAATGTTATAACTTTAAAATTGATTATCACAACACAAATATAGACAAAGTTATAACAATACCAAAAGAAAAGCCAACTTTTTTCCATTTTCACCGATAACCCGGCCAACGGCTGCACTCGTCGGGAGGCTAGTGCCCCCCTTGCCGTGCGGCGCTCCCCGACCTATGATTCTTATCATGTCTTGTGTCCTTTTCTCCGCTTCTAACAAACAAATCTGCATAAAATATAGATTTGCGTTTCCATTTGAATTTTAGTTATTTGATACCCTAACTATGAATAGCAAACAGATAACTGATTTTTAAAACAGCAGAATGTTTCTGTTTTATTAAAATAAAAAGGGAACAAATTTTTAAGGTAATACTTACGGAAAAAACAGACTTTATAACGTTTCTTTTTCGTACATTTGCAACAATATAATAAAAGCGAAACATATAATGGAGAAGCAAGGAGAAATCATACTATACCAACCGGATGAAGCTGTAAGGTTGGAAGTACGTTTAGAAGATGAAACCGTTTGGCTCACACAAGCGCAGATAGCAGAACTTTTTCAACGTGACAGAACCGTTATTACCAAACATATAAATAATGTTTTTAAGGAAAAGGAATTGGAAGAGAAAAGCAATGTGCATTTTTTGCACATTGCTAATTCCGATAAGCCTGTCAAGTTCTTTAGTCTAGACGTAATAATTTCAGTTGGATACAGAGTTAAAAGCGTAAGAGGTACGCAATTCAGGCAATGGGCAAATAAAATTTTAAAAGAATATTTATTGAAAGGTTATTCTATAAACCAACGGCTCAATGACATGGAATATAGAATGAACAATAGATTCTTCCAAATAGAGAAAACCATTGCTGAACATGATGCAAAGATAGACTTCTTTGTACGCACCTCATTGCCTCCGGTGGAAGGTATATTCTTTGACGGTCAGATATTCGATGCGTATAAGTTTGCTACAGATTTAATAAAGTCTGCCAAATGCTCACTTGTGCTTATCGACAACTATGTAGATGAATCCGTGTTACTCATGTTGAGCAAACGAAACAGTGGAGTATCAGCTACTATTTATACACAAAATAAACGCACAGCTCCAACTTGATTTAAACAAACACAATGACCAATATCCTCCCATTGAAGCTAGAACCTACAAAAGTAGTCATGACCGCTTCTTAATCATTGATAATACGGAAGTATATCATATTGGGGCATCGCTAAAGGATTTGGGCAAGAAAATGTTTGCTTTCTCCAAACTGGAACTTCCTGCCCATACGATAATTGATGTATTATGAAATAAGCTAATCACCCATGCGAGAAGCGGAAGAGAATATAAAATTCAAGATGGAAATTGACGTATTGGTTCCCATTCCACGTACTGTCACCCGTGATTTCACCAGTTTGAAGCACCTGCGTCAATGGCAGAAACGGAATGACATCGATGGTTCTCTTTACTGTTTTGCACACCGGGAATACCTGCTCAACGAAAAGGGAGAATGGGAACAATTTACCGTTATCGGCAAACAGGTAGTGACTATCGGAGAACTGGAAAGGCTTCTTTTGGCAATGAAGCAAAAGGGGTTCAACCAATACAGCCGTGAGGAATATGAAGAATTAATGTCTTCATATTTGAAAAAGTGAAGAATTAAAACCTTCATTACACATTTAAATACGAAAACAGGATGAAAATAGGATATGCCCGTGTTTCCACCAAGGAACAACATCTGGATATGCAACTGGAAGCGTTGAAGGCTGCCGGATGCGAGAAAATCTTCTCTGAGAAAATGACCGGACGTCAACAAAACCGCCCGGAACTGGATGCCTGCCTGAGCTTTCTCCGGGAAGGCGACACACTTGTCGTATATAAGCTGGACCGGCTTGGCCGTTCGCTGAAGAATATCCTTACGCTATTGGAAGATTTCAAGAATAGGGGCATCCAATTCACCTCACTGCAAGACAACATCAGTACGGAAGGCGCAATCGGCCAACTGATGAACAACATTCTCGGTGCTTTCGCTCAGTTTGAAAGAGACCTTATCTATGAGAGAACCCAAGAAGGCAGAAGAATCGCCAAGGAAAAAGGTGTCAAATTCGGCAGAAAGACACTTATCAACAAAAACAACATCGCCAAGCAGAAAAGCTGCATCCAACTCTATGAATCCGGAACGCCGGTAAGGGAGATACAGAAAATATTAAACATAGGCAGTAGCGGAACAGTATATCGCCTATTAAGAAGGAATGGAATTGCGCTGAAATCCGAGAACAAAAATAACAAATAACGAATAAACCTCTGCCCATCCTTCAAAGATGATTCTCAAAGATCGTCTGCAATTCCACCTCTCAGCAAGATTATAGGAAAGTCCCCTTCACGGGGACTGATTTTTTTTAATTTTAATACAATAACTCCATGCACTCCTGTACCGCTTTTTCCAATGCTTCTTCCAAACAACAAAAAGCGTCCGCATTACTTTCGGAGTCATACAACACATAATCTCCAGCCCTCACAACCACATGCCAGACCGCCACGTTTTGTTCTGTTTGAAACGTATATTCACGAGTCTGTATCATCCATTGGATACATGCTGCCAGTGTCGGGCACTCGCACATATACATCGGGGTATTCCTTCCCTCAATATCGGTGCGTAGCCTATCCTGTTTGTCATACCAATACTCACAAGGCACGTAATAGTATAATTCCTTCATCATAAGAGCTGTGTCGCTATTAACCAATCTCTCTTTGTTGATTTGTGTAATCAAATTTTCCATATTAGCATTATTTAAGTTGAACATCTGATTTATTCTTCAGCTAGATTCAAGACCTTTTCATTTTTTGTATCGGGAAGGTCTTTGGTCAGCCGACCTTTTTTTTGATGTCATTCCCCATCTGAGTTCTGAGCCTTTTTTCGGCATATCAAGGTCTGGATTGCAAGCAATAAGCCAAGTTTCACTTATGGAAAATGTCGGGAAGACACTTCTTCATCGTTATTTTCCATACAGTAAAGGCGCATGGCCGTAACTTGCCATTTGCGGAATCCCGAAACCTTTGCCGAGCAAAAAGCCGGACTCGGATCGGAGGAAAGAAGCCGGGGGAGGCAGCCCACAGAAAGGGCAATCCGATACAATCAAGAAATTAACCTGCTATACCCTTGTGCGAGTGAAATAATCCATCATAGACACTACATACCTAAGTAGTGGTATCAATACACCGATCACATATATCATAGCGTAGCCCAAAAGGACAAAAGGTAATGTTTTACGATAAAGACATGCAACAGCGAGCAATATAAACGAAAAAGAAAAGCCATAAACCCCATATTGAAAACCGGGTATCAACTCATAAACAGGTACGGGTTCCGGATGAAGCATGGCTCCGGCCACAATAGAATAAAGGCTGGTCAATAATATAAGCAGCGTATATAAGCAACTCTTAAGAATCCTGGGATCATTCCTTTTACAATAGAGAATCGTTCGGATATCACTTCTAAGAAACTCAATGCCCAGTAAGAGAGCCACCATAACGCCTGTATCAAAAGTAGAAAATACATTCATTCCGATCACCTTTGGCGCGAAGATATGTATTTATTCTGAAAAGCCACGTCTTTGCGTATTTTACGATGTCGCATCCGATAGTCCGGGAAGCATTTTTTTGGTTCTTTTTTGGGGTGACTGCCAAAAAAGAACCCCGAAGCCGAAATCCCGGGCAGACGGGATTTCTCCCGTCCACCTTACCTATTTTGCAATCTTCCCTCGTCCGCATAGCTATAATAGTTATTGCCTGCCACAATCACATGGTCAACCAAACGGATGTCTAATGTTTCAGCGGCTTTTTTAACTGCTTCCGTCAAGCGGTCATCCGCACTGCTGGGCTTGCGTGCTCCTGATGGGTGGTTATGTACCATGATAAAAGATACGGCGTTATAATACAATGCCTGCTTCATGATAACCCGTATATCCACAGGGGCGGTATTTATCCCGCCGCATGAGATACGGACTTTACGGATGAGTTTGGACGAACTGTTCAGCAACAGCACCCACATCTCTTCAGTAGCTATATCGCACAAAACAGGATGCATCATTTTATAAACATTATTGCTGGATAAAAGCGCAGGACTTTCAACTTGCCCTTCTTTCAGCCGTTTATATAGCTCAATCGCCGCATAAGCGACTTTTTTACGGCTGGGTGTTAGTGTTTCCAGTACATCAGACAAGCACAATCCTTCTATTTCCATCTGTTCATACTTATATTCTTCACGTTTCAGTTTCTCACTGTTCGTCAAGGTATAAATCAACTCGCTGTTTTCCATCACCCGATAAACGTCATTCACTTCAAATACGGTTCTCTTCGTTTTCATACTGCCAAAAATTAAAAGATTAATACTCGCAAACATCGCTTGTCGCCCCAACCATAAATTTTTCCTCAACTGATTGGGAACAGTGCATTGAAGAGAAAGCGGGAAAGACGGATCAGAACGGGATTGAACTGGTAAATACTACCTCCCGGAATGGGAGGATGGAGATTTGGCTTTTCAATATCGGGCGTTCCGGCCACGCCTACCTTCGCAATGTTCCTATCAGTTCAGGAAAAAATCATCATACCTCTCTTCCGGCATAGCCGGAGCGTAGAGCGTTAGGGATAGCAGGGAAAAGCCTGGAGGGTAACGAGGACTTGCAACGAATAGCCCGGTCAGAAGGGAACGCCCTGAAAAACTAATTCGGATACAGAAGATGAACAGAACCGCCTTCCAATCATATAAAAAAACGTGAAAATCAACACATACTTCCGAAAAATCTTTTTCCGAAAGTACGTATAGGGCATGTGAAGGGAAAATTTATTTTCCCAGTCATTTCTATGTTATCGCTTTGGGGATATTTAAAGGGGTTAGGAGTTTAGGTCTTTATTATGTATTTTGGTGGATGGTTTTACACAGCCGATACCTTTTATTTAAAAATTTCTCTCTTTTATTTCACTGATATACCGACATATAAAAAAAACAGGGATTACCTATTCCCTTCATTAACGGGTGGACGGTTTTACACAGCTGACAAGTGAAACCGGACGCTTTTACACAACTAAAGCAAAAGGAGTGGACGGTTCTACACAACTAGAAGCAACAAACGGGACACTTCTACACAACTAAAACAGGCAAAGCGGATGACTCCACACATCTAATCACCCCAATAGGGACACTTCTACACAACTAATTCTATAAAAAACCGTGAAACGTGGACGGTTCTACACAGCTGGATCGTCCATGTTCACCGCCCCGTCCGTCTCCGGAGATATGAACTCTTCAGGAGCAGGAGCAACTTCCGTTCCATTGGCACTCTCCAACTCTTCCTGTGCCCATCCTTCCGGAAACCTGCCGAATACAGCCACGAAATCACTGATATATATCTGTTTCTTCTTTTCTACGCTTTCCGGGGAGTTTGCCCATAAAAGGAACTCTTTATACAGTCCGGCATCTTCCTCCACCTCTTTGATCTTCTTCCTCCTGACAGCCATATCCGTGTCCGGGTAGGCAATCTCGACATACAGCCCAAGCAGGTTCTTATAGAATTTCTTCACCACGACAGCATATTGTCCTTCATCAAAATAGTGCAGCGTATGCCTAGGAAACGAGAACAACACGGTATATGCCCATCTCTCATGATCGCCTTTCACAAAAGAGAAATTGAAATTGGTATATTTCAGGTAAGTATTCATCTTTTTCAGTATCGAGGCGACCTTCTTTTTCCGGTCTTTGGGTTCGGCAATCTCTATGCCGAGCTTTTTAGCCAGCTGATCGACTGTCAGCACATAAAAAGGAGCCTCATTCTTGGTGGTCTTATACTTGATCAGGTAAACCATCTTGGAAAGTTCCAGATAGAAATAGCGGTAACGGCTGGGCAGGCTACGGTAATCCTGAAGTTCCAAGAGGTTATAGAGCGAGAACATGAAATTCTTTATCTCCGGGCTTACCACTGCCGAGTACAGCCTTTTCGTTGACTTCTTCGTCTTGAAATCGGTCATTATGTCGAAACGTTTCAAGATCTGCACGAAATTATAGGATGTACGGCCATCCTCGCCAATGGTCGGATAGCAGAGGTTCTCCAATCCCAGTTTATAGAGAGCCGCCTCAAAAACCGTCTCGATAGGATGGCTGATTCTCTGTCCTGCCGTGTCGGTACATACATATTCCGGCTGCATATTCTTTCCGAACATGGCCGCGAGCTGCCGGCTATCCAGCTTGCGCTGCAAGTTGGTACGGTCATACCCCATCTTACGGCAGAAGTCTTCTACGGAGAACCAGGAAGTCCCGAACAAGTCTTTGAGGTGATAGCTGCCCAGGTATATGATCAGATCGAGCATGACATTTCCACCTGCCTCATACAACCGTTCAATCAGCACGGAATTATAGCTTTCCCCAAGCACCCTAGGGACACGAATCAGTTCTTTTGCCATGATAATACTTACAAAATCAATCCTTTCTCTGTTTTCATTGCCACAAAGATAGGCATACCGGCCAACATACGCGTCATAATTATCAATCAGTTTTAACGGTATGACCGGTATGGGAAAAGGAGAAGTACTTTCCTGAAGAATGCTTTATCCGCCCTTCATCAGAAAGAAAGCATCTTACACCTGTACCCCATAGACATCCTATATTACTTTTTCAGTTCTTCCGATAAAAAGGAACGGTCTATCAATACTTGCACCAATGGTTTCTCTTTGACAAACTCATCAAGCTCACGCTTTATCAATTTATTGCCCAACCCTATGCGTCGTCCAAATTCCTCGAAATCCTTCCGCCCTACCTGATGAGCAATTTGACTCCACATTGTCATCTGTAATCGACTCAACCCTCGGTCTAAGGTGTAGATCGTTAGGTTATCAGTACAGCGAAATCATCCGTTCTCTCATGAGTATCTACTTCTGTGGTGGCTCATGTATTGAGGATGTCACTACTCATTTGATGAACCATCTCTCGCTTCATCCGACACTTCATACTTGTAGTTCTGATACTATCCTCAGAGCGATAAAGGAACTGACGCAAGAAAACATCTCATACACATCAGATACGGGTAAGAACTACGATTTCAACACGGCTGACACTCTCAATACTTTACTGCTCAATTGTATGTTTGCATCTGACCAACTGAAAGAGGGTGAGAAGTATGATGCAAAGCCTACATACAAGAAGTTCTCTGGTTATCGCCCTGGCGTGGCGGTTATTGGTGACTTGATTGTTGGCATTGAGAATAGCGATGGTAACACAAAAGTTCCATTTCATGGCACGTTTTCTCGCCATGGCAGAGCTTAAGTAAACTTAGCTCTGCTCATCTGGCTTAACGAAAACCTTCGTTTTCATCAGAAGGACACGCTGAAGAGGTTCTTTGAGAGATTTGAACAGAACAGGCTCACTATCAATCGTTTCAGAGCTGATTGCGGATCATGTTCCGAGGAAATCGTGGAGGAAATAGAGAAACACTGCAAGTCCTTCTATATCCGCACTAACCGCTGCAGTTCGCTCTACAATGACATATTTGCTCTCAGAGGCTGGAAGACTGAGGAAATCAATGGCATTGAGTTTGAATTGAACTCTATCCTTGTTGAGAAGTGGAAGGGTAAAGCATACCGACTTGTGATTCAAAGACAGAAACGGATGGATGGTGTGCAGGATCTTTGGGAAGGAGAATACACATACCGTTGTATCCTGACTAACGACTATGAATCTTCCGTAAGAGAAATTGTCGAGTTCTATAACCTTCGTGGAGGAAAGGAACGTATCTTTGATGATATGAACAATGGTTTCGGGTGGGACAGATTGCCCAAATCCTTCATGGCCGAGAACACTGTGTTCCTTCTTCTTACAGCACTTATCCGTAACTTCTACAAGGCCATTATCCAAAGACTTGACGTAAAGAGGTTCGGACTCAATGCAACAAGTCGCATAAAAGCGTTTGTCTTCAGGTTTATCTCTGTACCAGCCAAGTGGATCAGGACATCAAGGCGGTATGTGCTGAATATCTATACCTGTAACAATGCTTACGCAGATATTTTTCAGACTGATTTTGGATAACGCCTACAACTTATGGGTATGATACTGCGTATTGTCTCAAGTCGCATTGTGGGGTAAGGGGATGTTGTAGGCAGAAGTGGGTGTTTCTGCCTCAATTTATCTGATAATTCAGTAATGAGAGGACGTGTACACGCAAGAAGGACGTTGAAGGGCTTAGTTGCGGATTTGAGGCAGGTAAGAAAATACAAAGAATTAACAGCAACCGAGAAACTGAAATACCGTATCGCAGTGAAAATGACGGCAGCCGACTACTTCCGCCTGCTGACACGATCGCATGAGGCGGGCGTATCACCAAGCGAGTACATGAGGGAATGTTTCCGTAACGGTCATGTGAAAGAACGGCTGTCGGAGGAACATGCCGGATACATCCGCCAACTCTGCGGCATGGCTAACAATCTCAACCAGCTTGCGCGTAAGGCAAACGCCGGAGGCTTCCACGATGAACGGTGGGACTGCAAGGTGGCAGTGGCAAGGATTCATGAACTTATAACCAAGATAGGGATATGATGGCGAAAATCGTAAAAGGAAGCGACTTCAAGGGTGCGGTGGATTACATCATCGACAAGAAGAAGGATACGCAGATAGTAGCAAGCGAAGGCTTGTTTATGGAAAATCTGGAAACTATCGCCATGAGTTTCAATGCCCAGTCACGGATGAACGATAAGGTGACAAAACCTGTCGGACATATCGCGTTGAGTTTTTCCAAAGAGGATGAGTTACGGCTGACGAACCGTATCATGGCAGGCATCGCGCTTGAATATATGGAACGGATGGGAATCAAGAATACGCAGTTCTTCATCGCCCAGCATTTCGACAAGGAGCATCCGCACGTGCATATTGCTTTCAACCGCATAGACAACAACGGCAATACCATATCGGACAGGCACGAGCGTCTGCGCAGTACCCGCATCTGCAAGGAATTGACCTTGAAATACGGCTTGCATATGGCTGGCGGAAAGGACAATGTCAAACGCAACCGCCTGAAAGAGCCAGACAGGACGAAATATGCGCTTTACGACATCATCAAAATGGAAGTCGGCAGATGCGGCAACTGGAACGTGCTTATCGCCAACCTGAAACGGCAGGGAGTGGAAGTACATTTCAAGCATAAGGGGCAGACCAGCGAGGTGCAGGGTGTTGTATTCTCCATGAATGGCTACCATTTCAACGGCTCCAAAGTGGACAGGCGTTTCAGTTATTCCAAGATTGACGCGGCTTTGCAGCACAACAGATGCAGGGAACGTATGGGAATAACAGCCGGAATATATGAAACGGCTACACCAAGCGCACCGTCCGGCACGGCACAAAGCGAGTTGTTCAACGGCTCTTGGGGATTGCTAAAAAGCAGTGGCTCATCTTATAACGCTGCTGATGCGGAAGCCAATCAGGAAATGGTGGATATACTTCGCAGAAGGAAGAAAGTTAAGCGCAAGAGAGGTGTTGGGTTCTAATATTCTGTACTAATCCAATTCTCACGACACTTGCGCTCTATATTCATTCGGAGTGTAACCTACCTCTTTCTTGAACAGTCGGGTAAAATGTTGCGGGTACTGAAAACCGAGATTATAGGCGATTTCATTAACGGTGTCGTCTGTAGATGCAAGTTCCGTCTTGGCTATTTCAATAGACTTGTCATGAATGAAATGCAGGGCGGTTGAACCTGTTTCTTTTTTCAATAAATCACTGAAATAGTTGGGCGAGAGGCAGAGCTTGTCTGCACAATACTGTACAGTGGGCAAGCCTATCCGTTTAGCAGCCCCATCATGGAAGTATTCGTCAAGCAACCGCTCAAATCTTGCGAGGATGTCTCGGTTTTGGTTGTCGCGTGTGATGAACTGACGGTCATAGAAACGTGTGCAGTAATCAAGGAACGTCTTGATGCTGTCTGTGATGAGGTTCTTGCTGTGACGGTGTATCGGATGGTTCAATTCATATTGAATCTTGTGGAAGCAATCCATGATGATTTGCCGTTCTTCCACACTAAGGTGCAATGCCTCGTTTGTCTCGTAGGAAAAGAACGAATATTCACGCATTATCCGCCCGAGAGGTGTATTCCGCAGCAGGTCGGGATGGAACATAAGCAGGTAGCCATCTGGTTGGAACTGCATGCCGTCATCTTCCGCACCGAACACCTGTCCGGGCGCGATAAATATCAGTGTGCATAATTATTCCTAAGTCTGTGAAACCGGAACGCATGAAGCAGAATCTCGACATATTAGACTTCACCCTGTCGGCCGACGACATGGCACGGATAAAGACGCTGGATACCGACAAGCCTTTCTTACTCGGCTCGCACGAAGATCCAGAAATCGTAAAATGGTTCATGCAGTACAAAAACGCCTGAACATCAACAACCATATTTCGATAGCCGCTATCGACTATATTAAGAAGTTATTCGTATATGCCTTTATTGTAATCCGTCATGTACTGAGTAAATGTTTTGCCTGTTTGCTGTTTGAAGAAGCGCATGAGATGGCTCGGATCAGAGAAATTGAAATCATCCGCCATTTCACTGACAGTGCGGTTGGAGAATAGCAATTCGTTCTTCAGTTCCTCAAGCAGACGTTGTTTTATCAAATGGGTAGCTGATACTCCGAATTGGGCTTTTACTGAGTTATTGAGTGTGATGCGACTGACATGAAGCATGTCTGCATATTCCTGCACCCGCTGGTGGGTGCGGATATTCTGTTCCAACAAGTCCTTGAACCGAAAAGCGAAATTGTTTTTAGCAATTTCAGCGGGCAAGCAATAGGCGGCAGCGTATGTACGATTGATAATCAGCAAAAGATAATATAGTAAGGAAACAATGATATTGTACGTATCGGACACTGGATTCATCAGCTCATACTTAATCTTTCCGAGCAGCCGCATATATTCCTTCATTTCGTCATGTGTGGCATTGATGTAAGGCGGCGTATCTGTCTGGTAACAATACAAAAGGCGAAAAACGAAGAACTTGTCGGCGATAAAAGTACGCATGAAATCTTCGCGGAATATAAGGAACGTGTAATCCAACGCCGTCTCATCTACATGCCACTCTTGTTGCTGATGGGGTGAAAGCAGGAGAACCATGCCGTCGCGCAGTTCAATCTTGCGGAAGTTCAGTAGCAAATATCCGTTTGCCTTACGGAAAAAGTAGAAGCTGAAGAAGTCTGTCTTAAACCGCTTGTTTTCTGTCAGCACAAGTCCGATGTCCTTGTTTATGGCAGTATTGATGTAAAAATCCACGCCGCAGCGTGTCTTGTTGAACGGTACGCTGACCAGTCGATCAGGGTTGATTATCTCGTCCATATCCTTGTCGTTTTTGCAAAGATAATAATTTCATTTATCAAAATGGCATAATTACCGTTTTTTCAGGCATAGATGTTTCGCCGGATTCTTCCGAACTTTGCACCCGTAATCAATAACAAGACATATAGTCATGAAAAAGACATCTACAGTACAATTGGTGCGCAATGCCACCTTGAAAATCAGGTATGCGGGACACACCATGCTAATTGACCCCGTTTTAGCCGACAAAGGCACTTTGATATCGGCCCTCGGTGTGAATAAAACACCGAGGGTACACCTCACCATTCCTATTCAGGATATTATCGGAGGCGTGGACATGGTGCTCCTGACCCACAATCACATCGACCATTACGAGCCGAGTGTCCCCACACATTTGCCCAAAGAAATTCCTTTCTACGTTCAGCCCCAGGACGCGGACGCCATCAGAAACGACGGATTTACAAATGTGATACCCATCGAAGAAATAAAAACAATAGACGGCATATCCATTTACCGCACGACCGGACATCATGGTTTCGGGCAGATCGGGCAGATGATGGGACCTGTATCAGGTTATGTGCTAAAAGCCGAGGGCTTCCCGACCGTTTATATAATGGGTGACTGCCGATGGGAAGCATGTATCCGAGACACCGTGGAACGGTTCAATCCTGACTATATCGTGGTAAACTCCGGAGGTGCAATCTTTCCCGAATTTTCCAAAACGGACGGTCCTATCATCCCCGACGAGAACGAAGTGATGCAGATACTTGACGAATTGCCTTCGCATATCAAGCTGATAGCCGTACACATGGATGCCATCGACCATTGCCAGACCACCCGTGCAATTCTGCGCAATGAGGCAACGCATCACGAAGCCGACATGAGCCGGCTGATTATCCCGGAGGACGGAGAAACAGTTGTGTTATGAGTGTCTGCATTAAATCCCTGATAAAAAACATGAACATAGTGGTAGGGTGCACTATAGGATGCCCTTACTGCTATGCCCGTAACAACTGCCGCCGTTTCCACATTACCGACGACTTTTCCGTGCCTGAATACATGGAACGAAAACTGCGCATCATCGATACGTCCCGTCCTCATGTGTGGCTCATGACAGGAATGAGCGATTTCTCCGATTGGAAGCCTGAATGGAACGCAGAAATTTTCGAGCGGATCAGCAGCAATCCCCAGCACGCCTATATCTTTCTGACGAAGCGCCCTGACAAAATCAGTTTCTCCTCTGACGACGAGAACGTATGGATGGGCGTGACCGTTACGCGCAGTTCCGAGAAAAGGAGGATTGATGATTTGAAAAAGAATATCAAAGCACGACACTACCATGTCACGTTTGAACCTCTCTTCGATGATATCGGCGAGATTGATTTCGAGGGAATTGACTGGATTGTCATAGGCACAGAGACCGGAAACCGAAAAGGAAAGTCATATTCGCGCCCCGAATGGGTGCTTAGCATTGCAGAACAGGCAAAGGCTCATGGCATACCGGTGTTCATGAAAGAGGATTTGCTGCCGATTATGGGCGACGAAAGAATGATTCAGGAATTGCCGGAACAATTTACCAGACGAATACAATGAATATGGATACAATAAAGGAAATAGATGTAAAGAGTGTAATGACCAAATCCTCTCTGCCGGTGGGAGGATATTCGGTCAACCCTTATGTAGGGTGTCCCCACGCCTGCAGGTATTGCTACGCATCGTTCATGAAACGGTTCACCGGGCACACCGAGCCGTGGGGTACGTTTTTAGATGTAAAAAACTGGAAGCCGATAACGAATCCTCATAAATACGACGGTGAACGTGTTGTAATAGGGTCTGTGACGGACGGTTACAATCCGTATGAAGAAGAATTCCACCGTACCCGAAGGCTGCTCGAAGAGCTGCGAGGAAGCGATGCCGAGATTATGATATGCACAAAGTCCGATCTTGTCCTTCGCGATCTCGACCTGTTGAAGAGTTTTCCCAAAGTGACTGTGTCATGGTCTGTCAATACGCTCGACGAGCAGTTCTGCGCAGATATGGACAACGCCGTAAGCATTGAACGCCGTCTGAAAGCGATGCGTCAGACATACGAGGCAGGTATCCGCACCGTATGCTTCGTCTCGCCCATATTCCCCAGAATAACAGACGTAAAGGCAATAATAGAGGAGGTAAAAGATTATGCTGATTTAATCTGGCTTGAAAACCTGAATTTACGCGGGCAGTTCAAAGGCGGGATAATGACGTATATCCGTGAGAAGTATCCTGACCTCATACCGCTTTACGAGGAAATTTACAATAAAAAAAGGCTTGAATACTGGCAGGCATTGGAGCAGGACATTTCAAATTACGCCAAGGAGCAGGGCTTCCCGTATCGTATAAACGATCTGCCATACGGACGCTCGGAAAAAGGCAAACCTGTCATCGTAAACTACTTCTACCACGAAAAAATACGATTGACAAAATGAGGCTATGCCGGACTGATGCAGAAAAGTTGTAGCGCGGATAAAAGCACCATGTATGTGGATAATATCCGGCAATCTTCCGAGCGTATGCGGGAGATGCTCAACACGCTGCTGGATTTCTTCCGTCTGGACAACGGCAAGGAGCAACCCAACCTTTCCCCTTGCAGGATTTCCGCAATCACGCATATTCTTGAAACGGAGTTCATGCCCATTGCCATGAACAAGGGGCTGACTTTGATAGTGGAGAGCCACACCGATGCGGTGGTTTTGACCGACAAGGAACGTATCCTGCAAATCGGCAACAACTTGTTGTCAAACGCCATCAAGTTCACGGATAACGGTAGTGTATCATTGGCAGCGGATTATGATAACGGTTTGCTGAAACTTATCGTTGAAGATACCGGTACGGGCATGACCGAAGATGAGCAACAACGAGTATTCGGTGCATTTGAACGTCTTTCAAATGCCGCCGCAAAAGACGGCTTCGGATTAGGCTTCCTGCAACCAGCCGTTATCCAACAGCCGGGTTAAATGCGTCCTCCCTATCTCGGCCGTCCCTTGCAGGACGACACAGCGGTCTTTCTCCTGGAGCTTTCTTAATTCCTCCAGTGAAGCCGCCATTTTCTCCGCCATTGTTGCCATAACCGTTTTTATTTAGATTCTGATTATTTTCGTGCAAATACTCGTTTTTAGACACGTGTAAATACTCGTTTTTAATTATGTGCATTTACTCGTATTTGTTGCAAAAATACAATATTTGTTCCGATAATCAGCTACTAATGAAGTCTTTTTTTACTTGTTGTATCGTCGAAACGGCCTTTCCCGTGAGCTTCGCCACGTTCCGGTTCGAGTAGCCTTTCTTTAACAAGGCGATCGCCTCCCGGTATTCCTCTTTCCTCTGTTCGGCCGTTTTCCGGCTTCCCGGCTTCCGTCCCAGCCTGCCCCCTTTCTGGATGTACAACTCCCGTCCGCTATTAAGGCGGTCGATGATCCCCTGGCGTTCGATCGCGGCCAGTTCCCCCAACAGGGTAGTGATCAGAGAGGACAAGGGGTTTACCGTCTTGTCCGGCCGTAACGTTTCCAGGTTCAGGTTTTGAATATACACGCATATTTTATGCGTGTGCAGCGTATCGAGTGACTTTAGGATCTCCAGGGTTGAACGCCCCAGGCGTGAGATCTCGGTCAGCAACAACATATCCACCCGGTTCTGCGGATCTGTGCAGTATTCCAGGCAACGGCTTAAAACCGGGCGTTCGATATTGGCCTTTCGTCCGCTTATCTTTTCCTCAAAGACCGCCGTCACCTCGTACCCCCGTCCGGCTGCGAACCTCTCCAGATCGACAACCTGCCGTTCGGTCGATTGCCTGGCCGACTGCGAGCTTACACGTGAATAAATAACCACATTCATCCCTTTTGCTTTTGTTCTTCCTTATCTATTGTTTTAATCACCTTATCCACCTCTTTCAAGGAGGCATTATTTCCGGATCTATCCAAAAAAGAAATTCGCTAATTAACCTATAATTACTATCTTTGCATTGTAATGCTTGGTAAAGCCTCTGTTATCAAAACACGTAACCAAGTCAAGGATATACCCGTTCATCAAGAACGGGTTTTTCTTTTGCGACAGCCCATTCATAAGACAAAGGATATTATAACAGGTCAGTAATCACAGCCGCCGGAATATCCAGCTTTGAGAAAGCGAACATCTTTTTCCCCAGATCCTTTAACGAGGCTCCGATATGGTACACGTCCGTTTCATCAACGATCAGGAAACGGTCGTGACTGTCCCGGTACGTCCTGATGTCGATAGGTGGGTACTGGCTGTTATGCCTGTCAAGATCAAGTTGGAGTTGCTGCGTGATACGCTGGGTGTAAATGGTGGCCGAGACACCGACGCTGCGTTTACTCAACATGAGCAAGACCGTTTCGTCCACATAGTTGTCGATAAGCACGATCGAACGCCTGGCCGACTTTACCAGATCGGTAGCGAACTTGTACGCATCGAAAATCTGGCCGTTATAAAAAATGCCTTCGACCGGGGGCAAGGCAGTACGCACAAAAAAATCTATCTTCTCGGTATGTTGAGCGACAGTCCTTTCAAGTTCTGACAAACGTTTATTAATGGAATACCCTTTTAAAAGATAGTCCTTTAAAACCTTATTCGCCCATTGCCTAAATAAAATACCTCTTTTACTATTGACACGAAACCCAATGGATATGATCGCATCCAAATTGTAATAAGTCAGATTGCGCATCACTTGCCGTTTGCCTTCCTGTCGAACTGTTCGGAAATCCCGAACAGTTGAACTTTCCTCTAATTCTTTCTGATCATATATGTTTTTTATATGCTCGCTTATATTTGCTTTGCTGGATTGAAAAAGATCCACAATTTGCGCCTGTGTCAGCCAAACGGTTTCATCTTCCAGCCTCACTTCCAACTTGACCGCTTCATCCGGCTGGTATAATATGATTTCTCCCTGTTCCATTACTTATTTACCTTTTCTTAATTCATCAAGCCTCTGCATCGCACCGCTGAACTTCTCACTAAACATCATATCATCGGGCAAAACAAACCAGGTGGGAATACCTCTCGACTGTGGATTACCTATACATTCATCTTGCCCGTTCTGTTTGCGGTAATCGTCCCATTCACTATAAGCGATGTTCCAACGAATACCTAATTTATAGGTATTTTCCCATTTAATAATAGCCAGTGAATAGGCCGGATCATCTTTGCCGTCATAAATCACTTCTACAACTTCAACCATCCCTTTAGGGGAATTTATAAACTTCGGATTTTTATACGAATAAGTGCTCATGTCTTTTATTTTTTATTTATAGCACACAAAGATACTCAAAAACAAATATATACATATATACATACGTATGATTAACGTATAAAAACATTTATGGTTATTCTAATCTTTGATTAATTCCGGTACAGAAACAAAACGTACCGAAAGGTGGAAACCGGATTTATTTCGGTACGCTTCCCCGATCGGCACAAAAAACACGCAAAAAACGAAAAATACTACTTTTAGTATTTTAGTATATTAGTTTTTGACTATATTTGCGGACATGACAACCATTTAAAAAACTGAATTTATGAGCAAAGCAAAAGTAATCTCCGTATTGAATCACAAAGGGGGAGTAGGAAAGACTACAACCACGATCAACCTGGGCGGCGCGTTACGTCAAAAAGGGTACAAGGTTCTTTTGATCGACCTTGACGGACAAGCCAACCTGACTGAATCGCTGGGCTTCTCTGCGGAGCTTCCCCAAACGATCTACGGCGCGATGAAAGGCGAATACGACCTGCCGATCTACGAGCATAAGGACGGCCTTAGCGTCGTTCCCTCCTGCCTGGATCTCTCGGCCGTTGAAACGGAGTTAATCAACGAGGCCGGGCGGGAACTTATCTTAGCCCACCTTATCAAGGGCCAAAAGGAGAAATTCGATTATATCCTGATCGACTGTCCCCCCTCGCTGTCGCTGCTCACGCTTAACGCACTGACGGCCTCGGATCGGCTGATTATCCCGGTTCAGGCTCAATTCCTGGCAATGCGTGGAATGGCCAAACTTATGCAGGTCGTCCACAAGGTGCAGCAACGTTTGAACTCGGATCTTTCGATAGCCGGGGTTCTGATAACCCAGTACGACGGAAGAAAGAACCTGAACAAGAGCGTTTCGGAACTGGTACAGGAAACATTCCAGGGCAAAGTGTTCAGCACCCATATACGCAACGCCATTACGCTGGCCGAAGCCCCGACACAAGGGCAGGATATTTTTCACTATGCCCCCAAATCTGCCGGGGCAGAGGACTACGAAAAGGTATGTAACGAACTGCTAACAGAAATAAAGTAACCATATGGCAAAGAAGAACGATTTAAAAAACAGTATGTCGGCCGGGCTGACCGGGGGATTAGACAGCCTGATCCAATCCACGGCCGGGCAAAAAGAGGCTCAAAAGCCGAAGAAAGCGAAAACCGTGCATTGTAATTTTGTCATGGACGAAACCTATCACCAGAACTTAAAGCTGATCGCGATCCGCAAAGGCGATTCGCTAAAATCGGTATTGCAAGAGGCTATATCTGACTACTTGGATAAAAACAGTTCCCTGCTATAACAGCGTATCGGGAATATACAGGGCAAACACTCCACAAAAGAAATTCTCCAGGAAAAAGGTACGCAAAAAGCACCCCTACACATCAAAAAGTATATTGAAAATGCGATTCCCTATAAAGAACCCGTTGGCGGGATTAATCTTGCGTATGTTTAACCTGCCAACGGGTACGATATTAATAAACGTTTGGATTAAGGTTGGGGTCGGGGTTGGACGTTTACGTCTTTATTAGCTGCATCAACCCAGTCTGCTGTCTCTGCATCAAACTGGATCGGATTCAACACAGCCTCTCCCTGATCATCAAAACCACCACCGAAAATCAACGTGTAGATATGACGCTTGCCCTGTTCCCATGTATCTCCGAACGGAACATAAATTGTTTTGTATTCGCTTGCTGAACCCAACAGATAAGCTCCGGACTGCCGGATTTTGCAGGCGATCTCCAGATAACATTGCAACGCAATGTCGGCCTGCTCCTTGGTTTTGCTGTCTCCGGAAACAGTCCAAGCAGTCAGCGTCTGTGGTATGTTCAGCATAGGAGTATCTGTGGTAATATTGGTAACTGGGTCATTACCTTTGACCGTGATGTTTTCGTTTTGCACTACGGTATATGCGTTCTTACCTAATGGCCCAGACGAAGTCCAACTTCCCGTTCCTTTGGCTGCCGTAGGCAATGTGAAGGTATCGGAAAATTTGATATTATGAATCTTGATCATGTTGATGTCCACCTGCATGTTATCGTATTGGGTCTTTGCTTTGAATACGACCTGTGACAGAATATGCTTGAAGGTAAATTTCACTTTTCCACTGTTCGTGTCTTTTGTCTGGCCTTTGGCTATGGCATACATCACGTCGTGGTTTTCATGACCATGGGTGCCTCCATACTCATCGATGCAGGAATAATATATCTTTTGTTCATTCTTGGTGGCTTCCCACATATAATGAGCGCCCTTGTCGCCTTCAATCGCTGTGGGATTGAACGCGTAAAAGTCCAAAGCCTCGTTAGGCCAATAACGAAGGTCGTTCGGATCGTCATAATCCCACTTACCATTTTTGTACACGATCTTCACTCCGGCATGTCCAAAATCCTCGCTGCTCGTTCCCATGAAGGCAGTACCATTCCCCGTAAAAGCGAACACGTCGAAATCGGTGCTCGTCAAGTTGTCGGGGGTAGTAGGGGTAGCCCTCGTTTCCGCCGCATTACTTAACACGTTAAAACCAATCGCATTTCGTGAGGAGGTTTCCACATTCGCAATCTCCTCGTCTGAGCAACCCATCAACAATGTTCCAAAGATTGCCCCAAGCATTACTGTACTTTTTTTCATAAAATGAAAATTGTTAATAAATATAATTAATAAAACTCGATTACAACACTATATCCATATTCACATCATCCCAATCATCAACGTCCACATCAAATCCCGCACCGTCACTTCCCGGCTCGGATGGTACCTCATAATCAAAATTCAACACCAGATGCACA
>NZ_QVLZ01000068.1:0-24515 GCF_003435205.1 Bacteroides sp. AF32-8BH
TTTTTGCTCTGTTCAGGACGCCGTAAATTTATTGACCTTATTCAAATACCTATCGTTTCTTCGAACATCGCTGCTCTGGAAACAAGTATTGACGGTTCTATTTTTTTTACTTGTACTACTTGTATTGTTTATCAATATTTCAAAGAACTTGTTGCTTTCGTTTTAAAAGCGGGTGCAAAGGTAAAGGCTTTATTTTTAACTACCAAACTTTTTCGGAAGTTTTTTTAGTTTTTCTTTTTACTCATTTCTCAGGCTCTCTATGCGAAAGGGAAAGAATGTATAAAAGAAAAACAAAGGCCGTTTTCTTTGCGAATCGGACTGCAAAGATAAGAACTTTATTTATTATAATCCAAAACTTTTCGGAAGTTTTTTTGTTCTTTTCTTTAAGCGCAATCTCGCTTTTTCACTATGTCAATTCTGCAAGGCTTTCTTCTCTTGGAAAGCGGGTGCAAAAGTACACCCTTTTAGTATACAATCCAAATATATTAAACTATTTTTTCGAAGTTTTTTTGAAAGAATCTGCTAAAACGCTGAAGGATAATGATGTTGTAGAACATATTTTTTCAACAGTAGAGAAAGGGGCATGAGAATGAGCAAAGAAACAAAAGTAATACCAGACGCTTTGAAAGAACTTAAAAAAAGCATAGCTTTAGAGAGCGTAAAGCGTAGCTTTAGCACTCGTAAAGCACTGCTTTAGCATTAACAAAGCACTACCCTGTTAATAACAAACGGGTACAGCAGGTACACTTTTTCGAGGCTCTATCACACACGCACACGCGCGCTATATAATGCCCTTATCACCTGCATTGACAAACACGCTGTATGCAATCAAGCGTTTCAATCAAATGAGTGCAGTATTATTCCTAATTTATGAAGGGAGAAAGAGCAACAGGATATAAACAACAAGAACAGCAGAGAGCTCGCAAGATGAGGTAAGGTCTTATAAAATTAGCAAGAGGAACCGCACCAAAATTTGTTTCATTTTAACGGGTAAGGAACAAAATCTAGTGTGGATGAACTTGTTCAAACCTGTGTGGAAATGAATGAAAATTTGTTTTCAATTACTGATTCGCATAAGTAGAACATGAACTTTTGAGTCATAAGTTCCACCAGTTTCACCTTATCTCTGAAACATCGATGGATAAGGAGATAGCGGGTGAAAGCGTAGAAAAAATCAAGGTGAAATCTCCCGTTATTGCTTTCACCTTTCAAATTTATTTACACCGATTGCTGGACATATAGAGCCACCGTATTGAATGTATAGATTCAACGCGGTAAGTATATAGATACAATGTGTTGAATATATAGATCTGCCAACTCAAGTGTTAGTAGATAATAATCAAGGTGTTAATACTTGACATCCATACTATTAACTCCTGATGGATTATCTGTTAATACCTGACAGTGGATTTGCTATAAGCATATTTTCATTAGCTATAATGATATCCGGATTAGCTATAATGAAATTAGTTTTAGCTCAAGGAATATTTTGAAAAGACAAGGTGAAACCGATAATGTTCAGTTTTGCCTGAATTTGCCACTTGCCTTCACCCGCTATCTCCTTATTCATCGGCATTTCGACAATCAGGTGAAATCGATGAACGGCAATGATCTTATAGTGGCATTTATTATACTTTATTCATTAAGAAAGAGGTAAGTTACACGGTGTTCCGTTATCAAATGGTTCAGAACCGTGCGGAAATAAAACAAACTTTTGGTGCGGTTGCCCTGTTTGTCAATAGAAACCACTTAGTCTCAAGCGGTACTTTCTATACCTATTATACGCACGCACGTGTGTGAGAAAAATATGCAGTGTACCTACTGTACCTTTTGTACCCGCCGGGCTGTTCATAACTTTTTTTGTGGAGGGTAGCTCTCACCTGGTTGACATCTGAAAAATATCCTCCTGCATTTACCAGCCAGTCTCATCCCATCCGGTAGCCGAATACCATTGCAAAGTCCTAAAATAAGTATTCCATTTTAAATACCTAGTATCCGGTATATAACACCCGATACCCGAATATATATCCGAATCTATATTCACCAATTTATAATCGTCAACATAGTTCTTATATATAACTACCCTTTCCAATTGCTCTTCAAAATCAGAAGGAATATTATTATCAGTCAATTCACGCATAAAAGCTCGAAAATCATATGCCGAATGATCCAAAGGAGACCTCCCATAACCATAATGGGCTTGAAAATAATCTATTTTTCTATTATCAAACTTAACCAGATTGTCCTGATACTGTTTCATAATTGAACAAGTAATATTCGCCAATGCCGATATTTCATTCGTTTTTATCACCGCAATAGTACCCCACGAATAACTATATTCATTTTTATAGTAATCAATAAAGTCCTTTGCGACATTTATAGCATTCTGCTCTGAGTTATCCGCAGACAATAAATATTTCGTTATCTTGAAATAAGGAAAACCCGCACTCATAACCTCTGCAGGAGAAAGAATTAAATAATCAGCAGTATTTCTTAATTCATAAGCAACCTCAACTTGAGACATTAAACAAGCGTCAAATAATATATAATCAAAATGAATACCTGATTGTTCTAAAGCTTTCGATAAATCAGGAATATGAATTTTAGCTCCATTGTCGTCACCAAAAGAACGGCTCTTACTATAGTCCGCAGGCAACCATCCGGTAGCATGAGAACCCAAAATCAGACTATACTTTTCAGCTGGACAGTAAGCCTCCACATCTTTCAATACATTAATTATCACCTCATTTGATACTGAATTCTGGCTACTATAAGTTTTTATCACTTCTCTTTTACTGACAGAACCTTTGCCATCCACTTCATACTTAAACAGAGTCGGGACAGGAAACTCACCTTTTCTACTGCCACCATCCCAATAAATTACAAATGTACCAGGAGACGTAACTTCGCTCAATCCTCGTTCAACTGATGCTATATTGTTATATATATCATTACTGATATCATTGTCTCCAACAAGATACATCAAGACTGTTTTTACCGTTACTGGAACAGGAGTATCATCATCACCACAAGCTGATAAGAAAATCGACAAACATACGAACAAAAGCGATAATATTTTAATCTTTTTCATAATATTCCTCATTTATAACAGGGACAAAGATAAAAAAATAAGAGATGCAAACCTGCATCTCTTATTATATTAACAATTAAGTTATTGCTTATTACTCTTCCGGTTTCGTAAAGTGGAATTTATCTGAATCAATCCGCGATACCGTCATTCTATTATTCTTCTTATATTTATTCAGAATCTTCGTTGCTTCTTTTTCCAACTTCTTTCTGTTTTCCGAGAAGTAAATCATACATGTACTATTCTGCTGCAGTTGGTTATCCTCCAGATAATTTTTCAACTGATAACTATATAATTCACGATGAGCCAAGAACCCTTCTTTGCTAACCTTCGCACTATCTAATATCTGAATATCCGTGAAATAGACTACCGTATCCGTAAATGAAGCAGAAATTCCAAAAGCATAAACCGGTTTAGAGTGGTCTTTTTTCAAGGAAAAAGCGGAGCACATGGTAAACACAAGTGCAATTGCAAATAGTATTTTTACGTATTTCATATCATATAATTTTTAACCTTGCAAAGGTAACAAAAAAGAGGAGATTACCTCTATTTATCTCAAATAAATAGCATTTCTTAGTCATAGACCCATAGCAGGACTGGTTTCTTTTCCGCTTTGAGCAACCCGTCAACTTTCCGCATCACTTCATCGGATATTACAGGACACCCTTGACTGATTCCTAACGGAAGATGCAAAGGATACACCTCTGTTTCCGGCAACGGAGTATAAGAATGCAACACGATATACCGCTTGAAAGCATTATCATTCGTCGCTTCCAATCCATGTAATTTATAATGAATATTGATTCCCCACTTGCTATACGACCGGATACCCACCTTGTATTTCCCCAAAGAAGAGCAATAACTACCTTCCACATTGCTGAATACAGGCTTGGACACAGTGCTATTTTTCCCATATCCATGAGCACAGAGACTGGCATACTTCACGGAATCTCCTTTGAAATCCCATACAAAGAAACGCCTTTTACCAGAATGAATACTGAAATCTACCAGAAAGCAATAATTCGTATTATATCCATTCTTATCACAATAAGCCTTTCCCGCCTGTGCTTTTTCCCGCAAACGCTGCTCTACTTTAGCAGGCACCGAATCAGAAAAGGATGCCGCACATCTTGCATACGCCACCAGCCCTGCTCCCAAAACAATAAGAACCAATGATATTAAAACTGACTTTTTCATAAAACTCACATAGTATAAGATTGAATTATAGAATGGGGCTTATGTAAAAAGTCGCATAAGTACATTCTTCTATATGAAAAGTGCGACTTATGCGACTCAAATTCTTTTTTCTTTCAGAAACTGATATTCCTTACTTATCCCAAGTAAGATTTGAGCAATTTACTACGATTACTTTGTCTAAGTCTTCTAATTGCTTTTTCTTTAATCTGACGAACGCGCTCACGTGTGAGGCCAAATTTATCGCCGATTTCTTCCAATGTCATTTCTTGCTGTCCGATACCGAAAAACATCTGAATGATTTCTTTTTCTCTATCGGTTAACGTAGAAAGAGCTCTATCAATTTCCCTCGCAAGAGACTCATTAACCAGAGAGCGGTCCGCCATTGGCGAATCATCGTTAACCAACACATCCAACAGGCTGTTATCCTCCCCTTCCACAAAAGGCGCATCCACCGAAATATGACGGCCGGATACCTTCAGCGTATCAGAGATTTTATCAACCGGAATTTCCAGTTCGTCTGCCAACTCCTCGGGAGACGGACGCCGCTCGTTTTCCTGTTCAAACTTCGAGAAGGCTTTGCTGATCTTATTCAGCGAACCTACCTGATTCAACGGGAGACGAACAATACGCGACTGCTCTGCCAATGCTTGCAGAATAGACTGGCGAATCCACCATACAGCGTAGCTAATGAACTTAAATCCACGTGTTTCATCAAATTTCTCGGCAGCCTTAATCAGTCCTAAATTGCCTTCATTAATCAAGTCAGGCAAACTCAAACCTTGGTTCTGGTACTGTTTAGCCACAGATACGACGAAACGAAGATTGGCACGTGTCAATTTTTCCAATGCTACACGGTCACCCTTACGAATGCGTTGAGCGAGTTCCACTTCTTCCTCGACAGTAATCAGGTCTTCACGGCCGATTTCCTGCAAATACTTATCAAGAGAAGCGCTCTCTCTGTTAGTGATACTTTTGGTAATCTTTAGTTGTCTCATTCTTTAAAAACAGATTTGGAGTGCAAAGTTACGACAAATAATTTGTTAACATACAAAATTAAGTAACTTTTACACTATATTTTTCATCTAATAAAACAAAAAGAGATGCCGACAAGTTGATTGGCGGCATCCTTTTTCTATTTCATTAGCTTATCCTGCAATCTTCTTACCTTATTTTTATATATTACTCTTGAGTCAGATCGACAGCGAAATATCCGCGTTTACCTGATGGGAACACACCGGTCAGGAATAATACCTGGTTCGGAGACTTAACAGCAGCTTTCATTACTTCTTCCAGATCGCTGACTTTGCGCATCGGCTGGTCATTAGCTTTCAGGATAATGAAGCCTTTACGAACTCCTGCATCTGACATCTTACCGGAAGAAACTCCTGTCACTTGCAGACCGTAACCTAGATTCAATTGCTTCTTCAAGTCATCCGGCAACTCTTTGAAAGCAGCTCCCAGGATTTCCATGCCTGCATCCTTCACGATCTTGGTAGTACCTTGCTCGTTCTTCAACGTTACTTCAACGGTCTTTTCCTTCTTATCGCGCATCAGTTTTACTTTCACCTTATCACCCGGACGATGTTTAGCAAGTGCTTCCTGCAAGTCAGCCATATTGGATACTTTCTTATTATCCACACCGATAATTACGTCATCGACTTTGATATCAGCTCCGGCAGCAGAACCATTCTCTACGATTTCAGAAACCCATACTCCTTCTACAACACCCAGTTCTTTAGCTTTATCTGCCAATGTCTTACCGGATTTGTCAATCGGTTGACGGTCGTCCATCAAACTGCTACCGATAGAGCCACCACGAATACCGAGCAATGCACGTTGTACTGTTCCATATTGTTTCAAGTCGGCAATTACTTTCGTCATAATGCTGGTCGGGATAGCAAAACCGTATCCTGCATAAGCACCTGTCGGAGAAGAAAGCACTGAATTGATACCAACCAATTCACCTTTGGCATTTACCAGTGCACCACCACTGTTACCCTGGTTGATGGCAGCATCCGTCTGGATGAATGATTCTATACCACCATTATATACTCCCAGAGAACGGGCTTTTGCACTTACGATGCCGGCAGTTACAGTAGAGTTCAAATTGAACGGGTTACCTACTGCCAATACCCACTCTCCTACTTTCAACGCTTCGGAATCTCCCACCGGAATAGTCGGGAAATCATCACCCTCAATTTTCACCAGCGCAAGGTCGGTGCTAGGGTCAGTACCAATCACGCGTCCCTTAAACTCACGGTTATCATTCAGTTTCACACTGATTTCATCCGCACCTTCAATCACATGATTATTCGTTACGATATATCCATCCTTCGAGATGATTACTCCCGAACCAAAACCTACACGAGGTTGAGACTGTACCTGACGTTGCTGTCCGCGTCCATCACCAAAAAAGAAATCGAAAATGTCCGGCGCTTGCTGAACAGTTCTTGTTTTAGCTTCTTGAGTAGACCTTATATGTACGACAGCATGAAGTGAATTCTCGGCAGCCTGTGTCAAATCAACAGGTTGAGCGTTCACAGCGTCAAAAGCAGCCAATTTGACATTGGGATTCTGCTTGAACATCTCATTAAAAGATGTTTCTTTTGCAGATTCGTTAGATTGCAACAATTTGTAAGTTGTCAATCCTGCAACTCCTGAGCTAAGAAGAATGATTGCTCCTACTCCCAGAATGTTCTTTGTTGTCTGTTTCATGATTTATAATTCTTTAAATTGTTAATATTCGACATTGTTTTAACTTTTACGACGTTAAAATAATAACAAATATCGTTCACTTATTCTACTTGTCACTCTTTTTTGTCCACTTTTAACAGAGAATATTTGGAGCTTAACAGCGGTTAACGACAACACCTGACAAATTTACATTCGTTGTATGTCAGATGGCTTTAACACTCTGACATTCATTCAGTAAAGTCAGATTTTCATGACACCGATTCCAGGTAAGTCATTCAGAGTGATCTTTCCTTTCACCACTTCCACCCCTTTAAAGCGATCATTAGAGATAAGCAGGTTGCCATCCAGGTCGGCAAAATCCACTAATGGCGAGAACTGTGAAGCTGCAGAAATAGCACAGGAAGTCTCTGTCATACAGCCCACCATGACACGCATGCCGAGTGCATGAGCCAATGTCACCATCTTCCATGCTTCACGCATACCGGTACACTTCATCAGCTTTATATTGATTCCCGTGAAAGCGCCTTTTAAAGCGGCTACATCTCCCAGACGCTGCAAGGATTCATCCGCAAATATCGGTAGCGGGCTCTGTTGTGTTATCCAGGCAATATCCTCTAGCTTCTCCTTAGGCATGGGCTGTTCTATCATCACAACGCCTTTTTCTTTCAGCCAATGAATCATATCGAGCGCGTATTGGCGGTCTGCCCATCCTTGATTGGCATCTATCGCTATCGGAAGGTCTGTTACCGAACGAATGGTTTCAATCATCTCCTTATCATTGTCCCGTCCCAGTTTCACCTTTAATATATTAAACTGATCGGCACACTCTTTTGTTTTCGCCCGCACTACATCCGGCGCATCGATGCCTATCGTAAAGGTAGTGGAAGGTGTCTTTTCTTTGTTCAATCCCCATATCTTATACCAGGGAGCGCCTAATAGTTTCCCTACCAGATCATGAAGGGCGATATCTACCGCAGCTTTCGCTGCCGTATCCTTTGGCGAGAGGCTGTCAACGTATGACAAAATGTCATCTAGCTGAAAAGGATCACTAAACTGTTCCAGATTCACTTTCCCAAGGAAATTCATCACAGACTCTACTGTTTCTCCCAAATAAGGAGGCATAGAGGCTTCTCCATATCCCGTCACGCCTTCATATTCTATTTCTACCTGCACATCGGGAGTTGTTGTACGCGAATAAGTGGCAACTGTAAACACGTGCCTCAACTTCAATTCATAAGGGAAAAAAGTCATTTTCATCTTCCCTCCCAAACCGAGCTTATTTATATGAATGGTAGAAAGCAACGATTCTCCGGCTAGTGCCTGACGGGCTACTAACCCCGAACTGAAAGCAGCCAAAGCTGCCGTTTTCAAAAAATCTCTCCTGTTCTGCATTCTTTTATTGATAAAAGGGGTTCTTATTTGTGGTATTCATTCCTTTCTCCTTATTTATATAAGGTAAGAAACGGACAGCAAAAAGTAAACGCTTCGTGTTGAATTCATCATAGTTTTGATCCGCAGGATTCATGCTGCTGACGTGCACATCTCCCAATGCGTGGATAAACTGCTTGTTTCCGAGGTAAATGCCGACGTGAGAAATACCTTCTTTACGTTCCGCAGTCGCTTTCCGGCCGAAAAACACCAGATCTCCCCGTTTGACATTAGAGAAGTCAGGAGCAATATCGATATGTTCGCCCACATAGGCCTGTTGAGAGGCATCTCTCGGGATAATAATGTCATGCATAAAAAGTACGGTCCGTACCAGTCCGCTACAATCCACTCCCTTGGAAGAGGTTCCTGCCCATAGATAAGGAATTCCCATCATCGAGTAAGCTGTTTCAATGATACTTTCAACATCTTGTTTCAGTGAAGCTCGCCATTCCGCTTCCGGTTGGGAAATGGATTTCGAAAGATATGCTTTCCGTCCGTCGGGATAAGACACTTGATAGAAATGTCCTTTGCTCCCCTCCCACTTCAAACGATTGCCCGCAACAACATCGGATACGGGTTGGGAACTCTCATCCGGTTTTTCATACGCAAATCCGTAGTGCGAGGTAACCACTATCTTTTCTGCCCGGTTCCATTCATCATACCGTTCTTTCGACATGGGGGTAATCACCATCCGGTGCACCCATCCGGTATAATCATCCGGTGTTTGTATCTCGTACCAGCCGTTATACTGAAGCACCTTGACCGGCATTCCCAACAATGCCTGCGTACTCATGCCGGAAGTAAATTTGCCTTCCTCGCGCAAATTGCAAACTGAAATATGTACTACCCCATAAGCCGAATCGGCAGGCATGGGACGTATTTCCTGTGCTTTCAGGCTAGCTGCCATCATCGCCAGGAAACAATAGAAAAGGAGGATATTCTTCTTCATTAAAATCCATTTTAATGATAGCAAAGTTAGAAATTATTTCTATTTGTGATACTTTCTTTGGCTAAAACAAAATAAATGACGTATTTTTGCAGTCTAAAGCAGTTGGCCGGTCTGTCGCGTGCATGTTTCGTGCAGGAGGAAAGTCCGGGCAACATAGAGCATCCTACTTCCTAACAGAAAGCTGTCCGCGAGGGTAGAGTAACGTAGAAGAAAATAACCGCCGCTCCTTTCGGGGAGAGGTAAGGGTGAGAAGGTGGGGTAAGAGCCCACCAGTCGCATGGCGACATGCGGGCTGTACGTCTTAGGAGTTGTAAGGTCATGTAAACCGGCGTTATGAGAGTTGCTCGCTCCATGTCGGAGGGTAGACCGCTAAAGTGTCGTGGTGACACGCCACTCAGATAAATGACAGGCACCTGATATAATTAAAGATTAATAATTGGAAATTATATGGGTACAGAACTCGGCTTATAGGCTGACTGCTTTTTCTTTTAATTATCCATTTAATTACAAATGACTAATGGATGAGGATCGACTGTTCGAGCAAGTCTGTTGTAATCAGTAATTAGTTGCTTGCAATTAGTAATTAGCGAAGAACTATGAAGAAGAAAATCACCGATATATGGAAGTTTCTTACGTATGACATCTGGCGCATTACGGAAGACGAAGTGACCCGGACCAAGTTCTCACTCTACAATATTATAAAGACCGTCTATCTTTGTATCAATCGGTTTACCAAAGACCGGATGGCCAATAAAGCTTCTGCACTTACTTATAGCACATTGCTTGCCATTGTACCGATACTTGCCATCCTGTTTGCCGTAGCGCGTGGTTTCGGGTTCGACAACCTGATGGAACATCAGTTCCGCAACGGTTTTGGAGGAAATACAGAAACAACGGAGGCCATTCTCTCATTTGTCAATTCCTATCTTTCACAGACCAAAGGAGGTATTTTCATTGGAGTTGGTTTGGTAATGTTGTTATGGACGGTTATCAATCTGGTCAGTAATATTGAAATCACCTTCAACCGTATCTGGGAAGTGAAAAAAGCACGATCCATGTATCGCAAGATTACGGACTATTTCTCCATGTTCCTGCTGATGCCGATTCTGATCGTGGTATCCGGAGGACTTTCTCTGTTTATGAGCACCATTCTCAAGCAGATGGATGATTTCGTCCTGCTCGCTCCTGTTATGAAATTCATGATACGGCTTATTCCTTTTGTCCTGACATGGCTGATGTTCACCGGGCTGTACATCTTCATGCCGAACACGAAAGTGAAATTCAAACACGCTCTCATTGCAGGTATTCTGGCAGGGTCTGCTTATCAGGCTTTTCAGTTCCTGTACATCAACAGCCAGTTGTGGGTGTCAAAGTACAATGCCATTTATGGTAGTTTTGCCGCACTTCCCTTATTTCTGCTTTGGTTGCAGATATCCTGGACAATCTGTTTGTTTGGAGCCGAACTGACGTATGCCGGACAGAATATCCGCAGCTTTAGCTTTGACCAGGACACCCGGAACATCAGCAGACGATACCGGGATTTTATATCCATCCTGATTATGTCACTCATAGCCAAACGATTCGAAAAGAACGAACCGCCCTATACGGCTGCAGAAATATCGGAGGAGCATCAGATCCCCATCCGACTGACAAATCAGGTACTTTATCAGTTACAGGAAATAGAATTGATTCACGAGGTTGTTACCGACGAAAAAAGCGAAGAAATCGGTTACCAGCCTTCAATGGATATCAATCAACTGAATGTGGCTGTCCTGCTGGACCGTTTGGACACATACGGCTCCGAGAATTTCAAAATAGACAAAGACGAAGAATTCAACGACGAATGGAAGGTGCTGACCGAATCCAGAGAAGAATACTATAAAAAAGCAAGTAAAGTATTACTGAAGGATTTGTAGGAAAGTCAAACCTTAAATCGCGAAAATGAACTTAACACAATATTAGAAAAAATGAAAAAGCTACTGCTAAGTGCATTTGTCATCTGTCTAGCAGGGACAAGCATTGCACAAGAATCTCCTTTATGGATGCGCCACTGCGCTCTTTCTCCAGACGGAACCACCATTGCATTTACCTACAAAGGAGACATCTACACGGTACCGTCAACCGGCGGACGTGCCACACAAATCACCACCAATCCGGCTTTTGATACGGAACCGGTATGGAGTCCCGACAGTAAACAAATTGCCTTTGCATCGGATCGCATGGGAAGTCTCGACGTTTTCGTCGTATCCAGTGAAGGAGGAGCACCCCAGCGACTGACCACTCATTCAGGCAGTGAGAAACCTGTTGCCTACAAAGACAACAAACACATTTTATTCACAGCCAACATTGCTCCCTCTGCCGAAGATGCCGGATTTCCTTCCGGTCAGTTCCAGCAAGTGTACGAGGTAGCCGTGACGGGAGGACGCCCCGCTATGTTCTCATCCATGCCAATGGAGTGCATCTCTATTAATAAGGAGGGAGTGATGCTCTATCAGGACAAGAAAGGATACGAAGACTATTGGCGCAAGCATCAGGTATCCCCTATTGCCCGTGACATCTGGACATACACTCCCGGGAAAAAACCTGTTTATCAAAAACAAACTACTTTCGGAGGTGAAGACCGCGAACCGGTATGGAGTCCTGATGGTAAATCATTCTATTATCTAAGTGAAGAGAAAGGTTCCTTCAATATATTCCAACGTACTCCCGGAACCACCACTTCCCAACAAATCACTTTCCATACAAAGCATCCCGTACGTTTTCTAAGCATTTCAACCACCGGCACACTCTGTTATGGTTATGACGGCGAAATTTATACACTTACTCCGGGCAAACAACCCCAAAAGGTAAATATAAGTATCCTGGCAGACAAGAATGACAAAGATATTATCCGCCAAATCAAATCCAACGGGGCTACCGACATCGCTGTATCTCCCAAAGGAAAAGAAGTCGCATTCATTATGCGCGGTGATGTTTACGTAACCTCCATTGACTACAAAACAACCAAACAAATCACCAACACACCCGATCAGGAACGTAACATCAGTTTCGCTCCCGACGGACGCACACTCGTCTATTCTTCAGAACGCGATGGATTGTGGCAGCTTTACACTTCCACCATCGTACGCAAAGAGGAGAAACAATTCACCTATGCCACAGAATTGAAAGAAGAACGTTTGACAAACTCCAAAGTCGCTTCTTTCCAACCACAATTCAGTCCTGACGGTAAAGAGGTTGCTTTCCTCGAGAACCGTACCGCTATCCGTGTCATCAATCTAAAAAGCAAGGCTGTGCGCACAGTGATGGATGCCAAATATCAATATTCTTATGCCGACGGTGACCAATGGTTCCAATGGAGCCCTGACAGCCAATGGATTCTATCAGACTTCATTGGCATAGGAGGCTGGAATAATAAAGACGTCGTTTTGCTGAAAGCCGACGGAAAAGGCGAAATGGTCAATCTTACCGAAAGCGGATACAGCGACAGCAACGCCAAATGGGTGTTGGGTGGAAAAGCAATGATATGGAACAGTGACCGTGCCGGATACCGTAGCCATGGTAGCTGGGGAAGTGAAGACGACACCTATATTATGTTTTTCGACGTCGATGCCTACAACCGCTTCCTGATGAGCAAAGAAGATATTGCCTTACTTGAAGAAGCGGAAAAGGCAGAGAAAGCAGAAAAAGAAAAAGCCAAGAAAGAAAAGGCAGAGAAGAAAGAAGACACTAAAGACAGTAAGAAGAAAACGAACCAGAATGAGAATGCGAAAAAAGACAGTACGGAAGTGAAACCTCTTACATTCGATTTGGAGAATCGTTTTGACCGCATCGTTCGTCTAACTGTAAATTCTTCCCGCCTGGGTGACGCTGTTATGAGTCCGAAGGGTGATATTCTTTATTACCTGGCAGCTTTTGAAGGAGACTACGACCTTTGGGAGCATAAACTGAAAGAAAATACGACTAAAATATTATTGAAAGGAGTTGGCGGCGGCTCACTCATACCGGATAAAGAAGGAAAGAATATCTTTATGTGCACAGGTGGCCGATTGAAGAAAATAGAGATTGCCGGTAGCAAAATTACACCGATAGAATTTGAAGCATTCTTCGATTACCGTCCTTATGATGAACGCGCATACATCTTCGACCACGTTTGCCAGCAAGTAAATGACAAATTCTATATTGCCGACTTGCATGGAGTGGACTGGAAAGGATATAAAAAAGCATACGAACGCTTCTTGCCCCACATCAGCAACAATTATGACTTCACGGAAATGTTGAGTGAATTGCTTGGCGAATTGAATGGTTCCCATACCGGAGCCCGGTTTGCAGCAGGAGGCAGCGCAATGCCTACCGCTACTCTGGGAGTCTTTTACGATGAGTCATACGACGGTGCCGGGTTAAAGATCAAGGAAATCATGAAGCAAAGTCCTTTCACCCAGAAAAAGACAGAAGTGAAGGCAGGTTGCATCATTGAAAAAGTAGACGGCACAGCGATTGAAGCCGGTGCTGATTACTTCCCGTTATTTGAAGGCAAAGTCGGACGCAAAGTAGTACTTACCGTATACGATCCTTCTACTAAAAAACGTTTTGAAGAAGCAGTAAAAGCAATCAGCTATGGAACCCAAAGCGACCTGCTTTACAAACGTTGGGTAGAGCGCTGCGCCAAGAAAGTGGAAGAGCTTTCCGGCGGACGCATTGCTTATGTACATATTAAAGGTATGGACAGCCCCAGCTTCCGCAAGATCTATTCCGAACTACTCGGCCGTTATCGTAATAAAGAAGCCGTAGTGGTAGATACCCGCCATAATGGTGGCGGATGGCTGCACGATGATGTAGTCACCTTACTTAGTGGAAAGGAATATCAACGTTTCGTGCCACGCGGACAATATATCGGTAGCGATCCATTCAACAAATGGCTGAAAGCCTCATGCATGCTAACTTGTGAAGACAATTACAGCAATGCTCATGGCACTCCTTACGTATATAAGACTCTAGGCATTGGTAAACTGGTAGGCGCCCCGGTGGCAGGCACAATGACCGCCGTGTGGTGGGAACGCCAGATAGATCCGTCTATTGTATTCGGTATCCCGCAGGTGGGTTGCATGGATATGCAAGGCAACTATCTCGAAAATCAGACCTTGCAACCTGATATTCTAGTTTATAACGAACCGGCAGCCAGCCTGAAAGGAGAAGATGCACAACTGAAAGCAGCAGTAGACTACCTATTGAAAGATTTGTCAAAAAAGAAATAAATATAGCATTATTGATGCCGCCGGAAAAGCGGCATCAATAACACGCTAACTATCAACACCTTAAAAAAGCCATTTATTGGTTTTAAAGAAACAGGTCGTTCCTTTAAAAGGAAAGCATCGTTGGTTTAAAAGGAACGTCCCCTTCCTTTAAAACCAACGATGCTTTCTGTTATATGCTTATCCTAAAGGGCTAAGAATATAATTATTTTTCAATCAATAACGATTGTATGAAATCACCTTTTCTTTCGGCTTCCTTATCTTCTTACGTTTTTCCTTTGCCGGATAGCCAATGACAATATCCAGCAATAAACGTTTCGAAGCAGGAATACCGACAAGCTGTTTCAGCTCTTTTTCATCGAACCAACCCAGAATACAAGAACCCAAACCTTCGGCTTCAGCTGCCAGAGAAATATGAGCAGCCACTATTCCAATGTCGATCAACGGAAAATGCTTGCCTTTTACCTTTCCGCCAAGCAGGGAGGTTATATTAGCAGATTCTTCTACAACCAGAATATGCACGGGAGCATCTTTGGCAAACTTATTCATTCCCAAGCCAGCAGCAGCTTTCCCGGCTTTTTGAGCCAGTTCCTTGTCTGTGATGACCACAAACCTCCAAGGTTGTGCGTTGCAGGCCGAAGGAGCCAAACGTGCAGCTTCAAGTACCCGTTCCAACTTTTCCGGCTCCACCGGACGTTCCTTATCATACGAACGGTCACTTTGACGAGCCTGCACCAATTGAAGAAAATCAGTATATGCCATTTCCAATCCTCCGGTCACTTATTTATATTTTCTTATTTATATTGAATCATCCGGCTGATATACTTGCCGATAATATCGAATTCGATATTTACCACACTGCCAATCTCAAACGTATGGAAGTTCGTATGCTCGTATGTATAAGGAATGATAGCCACCTGGAAAGTATCATCCGTCGGATTACATACCGTCAGGCTAACACCGTTCACAGTCACCGAACCTTTATCCACGGTGATATATCCGCGTTTCGCCATCTCCTTGTCAAACGCATATCGGAATGTAAAATACCAGCTGCCTTCCGCATCCTTAATATCGATACAAGTAGCAGTCTGATCCACATGTCCCTGAACGATATGTCCGTCCAACCGACCGTTCATCATCATGCTACGTTCAACGTTCACCTTATCCCCCACTTTCAACAAACCGAGGTTAGAACGCTCCAATGTTTCTTTCATGGCAGTCACCGTATACGTATCATCCGTCAGAGTCACTACCGTCAGGCATACACCATTGTGAGAAATACTCTGGTCGATTTTCAACTCATTCACAAACGAACACTTAAATGTAAAGTGTATATTCTCCTGGTCTTTCACCAGTGCTACCAAAGTAGCATATTCTTCTACGATTCCAGAAAACATAATTCTATTTACTATTTACGATTTTACAATTGAAAGTACTCTCTTAATGCAAGGGTCAAAGATACGAATAAGGAAGCAGCTTAGAAAATAAGAGCAAAAAAAAATGGGGCTTTTATTACCATATCTGATTACTAAGCATTTACAGGAATGGTTCTTCATTTTTGTACTTAAAAGCCTTGCTAGAACAGCACAAAGATACGAATTAGCCCGAGAAAATCATCTCGAAACACAAAATTTCTCGCTCTCACGCCGAATCATCTTCAGAATACCCGAAAAATCACGAAGCCAACTGCCCTTTACAATAATTGGCTCTACTAAATAGTATTCCCTATAAAAACATAGTAGATTCTATCCCACTAAAATAAAATCTATTATTCATAAAACTTGAATGATATTTTCTTCTTAGACTTAAAGAATTGCCCTATTCTTAGCTTTTTACCATGTACAATCTTATACGGTTCTGCCAACTCCTTTAGTAATTCATATAGTATTTGATTTACTAATAGCATATCTTTATATATATCCTTTATCTGTTCCCTGTCTTCATAATAGTGTTTGTCTTTATAGCCTATAAAAAACATATCAGATTTACTAGGGTCACATTGGGGAGCTGTATATCTAAATATAACTTTATTGGGGTGAATCCACCTGCAACCCTCTTTGTATATTTCTGATATTCCGGAATACCTCTTATTCAATTCTCCGCACAGATAGCCGGCAGTAAGATATTGTTTACCGATACAAAGTTTATTAGTAGGTTTACCGTCCATGAAATATTTGAGGAATCGCTCCTTATCTCTATATAAGAGACAAGCATAAACTTCCAAACAGCAATCTACCTGCATCCTGATAAAGTGTATGGCAGATAGTTTATTTTTATTCTTTAGTAAAGTATTGAAAGCCGCATTATTTTCTAAAGCATACGTAATAATAATATACATAAATAAATATACAGAATAGTACTTGTCAGCACAAACACTACCTAACACTTTACAATACCGTTTTGAGAATTTAATAGGTCTACTCATAATACAACAGATATAAAAATAAAAAAGGGAACACCTAAAGATGTTCCCTATACCAATGTAAATGTATTATTGAGCATTTAATGTAGCTAAAGCAGCTTCAAGAGCTTCTTTAGACATACCACTCAATAACTGTGCCTGACTTGAATGTTTCAGTTCCATACAGTTCTTAATCCATTCACTGTATACTGCTATTCTTGCATCACACCATGAAACAAGGTAGGAAGCTGTTGCTCCCTCTTTATACCACATTCCATAAGTTCTATGCATTTCTGCACGTTTACGCTCTTCAGCACCATTTACATTTTTTGCGTTCTCTTCCATAATTCAATGTTTTTTGAAATTATTAATAAGTTACTCCAGCACACTTCACTGGATATTCAGTTTATAAGCTCGATAACTTATTATTTTATGAGAACGTACTGCGAAAGTAATACAAAATCTAATAATGCCCAAAAGAAATCGAATTATTTTAACTAATAAAACTCATATTCTGTATTCTACCAATATAATATACTACTATATAATACAACTACCCACTTATAGTATATAGAGAGAATAGTTAACTAAAAAAAGCAAATGAATTTCTTTAAATGCTGTTCTCTACAATTGAAAGAATTTTCGAATACTCTTTCCCTAATGATAAACCTACTGCCAGACCTATACCTAGCCAGATGTTTATACTTCCAGCAATTAACATTACTAAAAGATTAACTAGACAATGTTTTAATTTGTCACTTTGTTTTAGGAAGTTTACTATTTTCTTCAGAATTTCCTTCATCGCTTTTAAATTTTTTCCAAATACCTGTTACTGAATCTATTCCTAATAAAGCCATAACACATATTAAAAATGTATCTATCATTAATGGTGCTTGTATACACATTATAGTACAATATATAAGTACTACAACTGCAACAAACCACCCTATTACTCCACACACTCTTTTAGACGAGATTCCAGAATGTGAAGTAAACATTTGTCTTACGAAAGTTATGAATCTCATTTATTCATTTGTTTAATTATTAATTTATAATTATCTTTTTATATATTTGTAACGTATATCTCCACCTTCCTATCAAGTAATAACTGAACAAGTATCTACTAGATTAATTAGTTATTAACTTCTAAATGGAAAGTAATGGAATATACGTTACAAACAATTTTGAAGAAGCCTGTTCTTGTACACGCATACAAACGTACAAGATTTGGCAAAGTCGAGTTCGTGAGAGAACATCGAAGAAGATTACCTCATAGGTAAATTTAGTTGGTTTAGTTACAAGATTATTTCAATCAAGTAGATGTAACAGTAAAGGTGGTACTGCAATACCACCTTTTTTATTAATCTTAGAAAATAATCATATCTTTGCATAGATAATCATAAACATAGCCCCTCGCAAACATTATGAGATAATTAATAGTCCACGAGATTAATTAGTTATTCACGGTTCTAGCGGGAACTGGACTACTTTTATTTCTACAAAGTTACTAATTTTTAATAAGTTAACCCAACGATATGTGTTAAAATTAGTTACCGCACTTAATTGTTTAATATCTTTGTAAGCTCTTTTAAATTATGTTCTAAAACCTTCCTATTGGCAATAACCCCAACCTCATTAACTATTATTGCATCTAACTCCGCATTATCTGGATTATCTGCTAAATACTTGTACTCTTCTATCATATCCCAATTTAAATGTGGGACAGTTAATATAAACGAGACTTCTTTATTTATCCCAAGTGAGCAAGCTGCATCATAGGGATGCTTTGATGTTATATAAATCCATTTGTTCATATTTATTCATTTCTTATATTCTTGGAAAGTCATCTATTATTGGTCCTCCACCTAACTCATTCAATATTTCTCTCGGAATATACTTAATAGGCTTCCAATCAGACCTATCATTCTCTCTTCTAAAAGCGTATTCGCTTTCCTTATCGTAACATACCATTATAGTACTGTTCCCGTTCCTAAACAGTGCCATAACATTAACCTGCTTATTTTCTATAGTTATTGCTCCACATTTTAATATAGGATGCTTTTGCACTCTAATCCATTTATTTGTTTCATTCATATCCATGCTCTACCATGCTGTTGCCAATAGTAGCATAATAAAATATCTCATTAACTTCATCTTCGGTTAATCTTCCTTCTTGGTATATAGGCTGTAATATTCCTATTAACTTCTCTACTACTTGTTCATCAGTCATATTTATCATTTTATTTATTCGTTTAATATTCCCATAAAATAAGGATATTCTTGCATTAATAATATGATTAACATAGGTTCTTCCCATTCAATATCTAAAATTCCTTCTTGATACCATTTCCATACATTTTTACCCGATTTATCATTTTTCCAAACTTCCATATTGAATTTGAATTCTGGAATAACTCCCTCTAATACGAGTTCTTTATATAGTATATTCATTGCCTCCATATTTCGGTTATAGGAGTATTGCCTTAATATTCTATATAGTATTTTATAATTGATGTTTTCTTTCATTTATCATTCTCCTTATTATATTTATCATTCTTCATATTTCATAAACCTAACATATAACCTTGACAAGACTTGTATAAGTTCTTTTTCTTCAGCATCGCATTTATCCCACATGGAATCTTTAAAAAACATCCAAGCTCCATGCTTAGCCCCAATTTCATTCCATAAATCAACATCAAATTCAAATTCTGGAATGATATTGTTACTTACAAGTTCTTCATATAGAATCTTAGCTGCCTCCAAATTATTAGTATGATAATAACGAGTTGCGATGCTATATAAAAGTTTATAATTATTCTTCATTTAGTTTATTGTTTAGATAATTAGTACTAATTCCAGCAGGAAGGGTTACTTTATAAATATTCCTATCATTCCAATTAGGTGGTTGTAATTTACCAGTATTTTTGTCTATAATGCTAGGATGAAACATCCATTCGTTTTTGGTGGGTATAAATTTTGTTGGAGTAGTTAATCTATAAACATTACCGTCAAAAATGGTAGTGACTCTATTCTTAGGATTTCGAATAGTTTCTCCAAAATTAAAGGAATGTTCTCCAAACGTTCCAATAAGTTCTTTATTAGAAAACTTGTCCCAAACTTTATAAGTAATTTCAGGACTTTGTAATAAATCTCCAGACCTTACACCATTGTAACCTTTCTGCTTTGCATATTGAATAACAGAATTATATAAATCCTCACTTATTCCTTTCTCCTTACTTGTGCTTAGATTTTCTTTGGATAAAGAACTGACTTTTAAATCCTTATTTATAGCTTCTCCATATAATTGTCCTATTTTATTATTCTTACCAGAATATAAGTCTGACTGATAATATAGAACCCCGTTATTTCTTCTATCTGATATAAGAGAGAATCTGCCAGATAAAGGTAGATTACTATTTACACTTTCATTTCTCAGAGACATCAGATTTATTAAATCTCTATCAGTGAATTTGGAAATGTCAACTCCTTGTTGTTTTAAATAATCAGCAAACTCGGCTGTTATATTGCCAAATTTCATTGTTGCATTAAGTCTAGAGTCTTTTCTATCTCCCAATGCCCTTATCAATCTGTTAGTATAATCTTCTCCTAATTCTTTTAGCATCTTATTCTTTGTAGCTCTTTTTATGGCTTGTTTACCAGCATACTTCAATCCTCTACCAACTATACTTCCAACACCAGTACCTAAGCCCACATAATCTGTAAAAGTAAGGAATCCATTCAAATTATGCAAACCTTCTTCTGTATTCTTAGCTTGTATATAATCTTTATATGCTTTATCGGCTTTCTCACGACTTTGTGATTTCTCCCATTCACTTCTATTATCTTGACTTATTTCAGAATAAGTTGGAGTATATTGTTGCTTTATAGGCTCTTGAATTTGAGGTCTATAATCTTTGATAGCATCTCTTCTCTGAATCCCACTAGAAGGATTCTGATATTTAATAATACCACCTCTCTTTAAGTACTTATTAAGTGATAAAGTTCCATTCAAATTTCTTCTATAAGAATCTTTATCTGCACTATAATTATACTTTCCAGAATTATTTCCATGTAATCTATCTATAAAGTCATTAGTATCTTTAGCATCTAGAGCTTTATATCTATCATTCAGTACTTTTACTTTATAATTAGCATAGTCTTTTAGATTATCAAAGTCTATATAATCAAATCCGTCTTTGTATCTGCTCTTCTTATATTTGGGAGCTATTGAATCACCTGGATGCTTAATTCCACTTAAGTTAAACCCTCTTTCACCTCTAGGGTCTAATCCATAATTACTTTCCAATGCTGCTTGCCTTACTAAGTTATTAAGATTAGTAGTGGGCAATCCATTTTCTTCTAATGCTTCTTTAAAGATAGGAGTCATTACACTTGCAAACTCTTCAAACTTATTCCCTGTACTCCCGAATTTATGAGAATAATCAAGGGAAGGTTTCTTTCCTTCTAAGAGTTTACTAACAAATGGATTTACATTACCAAGAAGCATAGAAGCAACAGCACTAGGAGCATATTCTTTAGCAACATCTACAACATTAATAGGCTCTTTAGGTTCTTCTTTTGGAAGAAAACTCTTAACCTTATTAATAGTTTGAGCTATTATTCCGTCTTGTGCTTTAATAACACCGCCATTCTCTAACTGTTCACTTTGAGTAGGTGTAGTTTCTGGCTTAGGTTTATTAGATTTATATCTACTCCAATCGAAACCAATTAGTTCTTCATTATGAGCATCTGATTTCTCTTGTCTAAATCGTCTTAATATTCTGGCTTTTAACTCTCCTGCACCCTTTAATTTAGGAATCTTCATTCCTTCTTGGGCTTTAGCTATCTGATTATATACATTAGATAATGCTCTCTTATAATTAGGGTCAGTAGCATATCCACCTTTAACTACTCTATCAATAAAATCTCCAGTGAAGGCATTATATCTTTTATTATTTAATAATGATACATGATAATTAGCATAATCATCTATATCTTTAAAGTCTCTAAAACTGTCATTTATATATATACCAATGAAAGATATATCTTCAATTCGTAGCACCATTGTTTTTTATAACTCATTTGTTGAGACATATTTGAATATATTTGGTAAAAGTTTCTCTACCTCTTTTCTTCTTGAATCTGTATACTTCAATTTCACTGTTACAATAATCTCACGTTCATAAGCTTTTTTATGAGTAGCTTTACTATAAAAACATCTACCACCCTTAGTATTACCTTCAATAGTATAACTATGGTCTGTAATATCTTTCTTGACAATTCTATTGCCTTGTTCTACTTCTGTATCAATCATTATATCAAACCATTCATGAAGCGAATAATCATCTTTAAAAACATCGAAGTAAGTAGCATACACATTCAAACAGATTGTACTATCTTCATTTACGAAATGATTTCCATTGCCTAAATCTGATTCTTCTCCATGTGTAAAGCTAGAGGGATATACTAAGAAATAATCAAAAGTTCTATTCCAATAAAACCTTGTATCATCATATTGGTATATCCCATTTCTATAATCAATCAGTTTCACACCTTTTACTCCTAATACAGAATCTACCCATTGCAAATGCTTAGCTTCTGATATATCCAAAGTAGGATGATTATCATATATAGATAGGCTGTCAATAGTAGCTTGTGTATTACTATCCTTTTTACTAGTACAAGATAGTAATAAAACTAACACCCACATACTATATATAAATTGCAAGATATAGTTCATAATATTCAATATTGTATAATTACTATTCCAAAGCTAGAACTCTTATTTTTAGGGAAATTATGATATTAGTTTTATTATATTTTGAGCCGTTTTATATAGGGCAATATCGGTAGCAATACTATATTCATAATTTACTGTTTCATGCCAAATTTTTAAAGCAATAAGAGCGCCCATTTTTGTTAAGAGTTGCTTGAAACCAAATAAGGTGTTTGGTGTCATTGCAACTATTTTAAAATCAGCAGCATTTGGTGCAACTCCTCTTAGTTTTGATAATTCGCATAAAATCTTTAAATTAGAAGTCTTTTTTATTTTGTCATATAAATTGTCATATTGCATTTCTCCTCTTTGATAAACAAATTCGTTTTTACATTTATCGAAAAAAGTATCAAACATGGATACTGACAATTGCTTATTCGTAATAGGTTGTTGCAAAAATTGTATTTCTTCTTTTATAAAGTGTTTCCATTGTTCATTTTCCTTATATGCTTTAAGGCAGCAAGATTTTGTATGTAATTCGCAGTCTTGTAGATTTATCCCATCAAATGTTGTAACATGTACATAGGGTGGTTTGAGTGCCAAACAGTATATTTCTACTAAATTACAACAATTAGCAAAGGCTTTTTCTCCTATAACTTTTACATTCTCTCCAATTTTTATATACTTGAGACTAGAGCAATCTTTAAATACATTTTTTTCAATTTCTTTTATCTGATTTGTCAATTCAAAACGAAATAATCTTTCACAAGAACAAAAAGCTCCTTCATGGATAAATTCAAGACTATTAGACATTTCTACCTCGTATAAATTATTACATAATGCGAAGCTGTATCTATCTATTTCGATAACGGAACTAGGTAATGATATTTTTTCTAATTTGATACATCCAGAAAAAGAAGATATTCCAATTCGACGTAAATTCTTTCCTAATTTTATATGAGATAAATTCTGGCAACACTCAAATGCAGATGCACCTATTTCAACCACTCCTCCAATATCTACAGTTTCTAAATATTCACATTCTGCAAAAGCACTTTTACCAATTGTTTTTGTTACAGACGGAATCATAACACTTTCTATTTTATTGTTCTGATAAAAAATGTAGTCAGGAACAGACTCAACATCTTTAAATATGACAGAAAAACGCTCATTCTCTTTGTTAAAATAGAGGAAATAGTCATCATAGTTAATACGATTTAGATTAGGACATTCGGAATAAAAAGCAAATGATGCTTTACCATGCAATCTTATTTCTTTTAATTTAGGACAAGAATAAATTCCCCCAAATTCATTAGTAAATACAGTATCATATATGTCTAAATATTCTAGTTGTTCCAGTTTATAAAGATATACATTCGAAGGTGTATAAGAGCTGAAGACAGCATTTACAGGTATATATAAAGAGGTAATATAAAGACACTCAGACAAAGCGTCAGAATCAATTCGGGTTACTCCTGAAGGAATAATATATACACCTTTTTTGGCGAATGGAACAGAAATCAATCTCGTTTGACTTTTGTTAAATAGAACACCGTCTTTTGAGGAGAAGTGCCTATTATTTTCTGATACTATGAACTCTTCAAGTTGCCTACAACCATTAAAAGGAGAATAACATTGGTCATTCCAACTTCCACCATCACAATAAAAATCATCAACGTTAAAAATATCAGTAACATACTCGGAAATAACAATAGATTTCAGATAAGTGCAATTTTGGTATTTACAACCGATTATTACTCAATATTTTATAGATAATAAGTCAGAAATAT
>NZ_QVLZ01000069.1:0-23125 GCF_003435205.1 Bacteroides sp. AF32-8BH
CAGAACTGTAAAATATAAAAGAGGTTGTGCCAACGTTTTGACACAACCTCCTTATTTTTTGAATTATCAGAGTATAACAATCAATTTCCCTGATGCACAGTAAGCTGTGGGAAAGGGAAGTTGATACCTTTTTCATTGAAGGTTTCGTAAATAGCTTTATTGGTATCGAAATAAACACCCCAATAATCTCCGCTATTTACCCATACACGTACCACCACATTCACACTGCTGGCATCTAGCGCATGAAGAGCTATAAACGGAGCAGGTTCATTCAAGATACGTTTATCTTCAGCCAGAATATCACGAACTATCTGCTGAACCTTATTGTAATCTTCCCCATAATCTATACCAATAATCCATTCTACACGGCGGGTTTCCTGGTGACTGTAATTAATCACTACTCCACTACTTAATGAACCATTCGGTATATAAATCAGTTTATTATCCCCAGTAGTAAGGATGGTATGGAATATCTGAATTTCTTTTACTGTACCGGCTGATCCCTGCTGTGTTTCTATCCAATCGCCAACTTTATAAGGTTTGAACAAAAGAATAACCAGTCCACCGGCAAAGTTTTGCAGATTACCGGATAAAGCCATACCGACAGCGACACCGGCGGAAGCCAATAAAGCCGCAAATGAAGTTGTCTCAACTCCCAAGGCACCGACAACAGAAATGATTAACAGGATTGTCAACAGAATATTGACCAGACTTCTAACGAAAGTTTTGATACTTACATCTACTTTTCGTTTATCCATCAGACGCCTGATGAATTTGTTGAGCAGCGAGATGAGGAAACGTCCGACGACAAAGACAAGGACCGCAATCAATATACGTTCTCCGGCACGAATACCGAAGTCTATCAATTGTTGAGTAATCAGCGAAAGCTTATCCAATCCGTCAGCATTGGCAATCGCCTCTTTCATTAATTCGTCTGCAGCCACTTGCACAGAGTCCGCAGCTTGTGTTGCTTGCAATAATAGTAGCATAATTAAATATATATTAAGTGAATAAATGCAGTTTTGTTATTTCAACAATTTACAAAGTTATATTGTTTTTAGTGAATCTAAAAGTTTTTTTTGCTTTCCTCCTGCAAAAGCAGTATTTTTGTCACCGATTCACTGGTAGGGGTGCCTTAACATGACGGGCTGAGAACATACCCATAGAATCTGATCCGGGTAATGCCGGCGTAGAGAACTAATTAGTAAGCAAAAATGAAAAGAATTGTATGGATGGCTGTCGCCTTATTGGGCGCAGGTATCACTGTTCATGCACAGACGAGTGCAAAGGATAGTATGAGAGTAGTAAACCTGCAAGAGGTGCAGGTAGTGTCCACACGTGCCACAGCCAAAACTCCCGTGGCATTCACCAATATAGGCAAAGCAGAACTCAAAAAGGTAAACTTCGGACAGGATATCCCCTATCTGCTAAGTATGACTCCTTCCACACTGACCACATCGGATGCAGGAGCTGGTATCGGCTATACGACACTTCGCGTACGTGGAACCGATGGCACACGAATCAACATCACGGTAAACGGCATACCGATGAACGATGCCGAAAGCCATAACCTGTTCTGGGTGAATATGCCCGACTTTTCTTCTTCCGTAAAAGATATGCAGGTGCAGCGCGGAGCAGGTACATCGACGAACGGAGCAGGTGCTTTCGGAGCCAGTGTCAATATGCAAACCGAAGGCGCATCTATGAAACCATACGCCGAATTCAATGGTTCATACGGTTCGTTCAACACGCACAAGGAAACAGTGAAAGTGGGAACCGGCCTACTCAATAACCACTGGACGTTTGACGCCCGCCTTTCCAATATCGGTACGGACGGATACATAGACCGTGCTTCGGTGGACTTGAACTCTTACTACCTGCAAGGAGGTTATTTTGCAGAAAACACATCTGTGAAGCTCATTGCATTTGCCGGAAAAGAAAAAACATATCATGCTTGGGGATACGCAACAAAAGAACAAATGGAAAAATTCGGCAGACGCTACAATCCTTGCGGGGAAATGTACACTGATGCCAACGGCAAAAAATATTATTACGACGACCAAACAGATAATTATCTGCAAAAGAATTATCAGCTTCTCTTCAATCATACTTTCTCGACAGCCTGGAATCTGAACGTTGCCTTACATTATACCAAAGGTGACGGTTATTACGAAGAGTACAAAGACGGCAGATACCTGATAGAATATGGTTTAAAACCATTTACAATAGATGGAACCGAAGTATCTAAAAGCGATTTAGTCCGTCAAAAGAAGATGGACAACAAATTCGGCGGCGGCGTTTTTTCTCTCAATTACACGGCTAACAGGCTGAATGCGTCTCTGGGAGGTGGTTTGAATCAATACCGGGGCAATAACTTCGGAAGAGTTCCCTGGGTGAAAAACTACGTAGGTTCTCTATCTCCCGACCATGAATATTACCGCAACAAATCCAAGAAGACCGATGGAAATATTTATCTGAAAGCGAACTACGATCTTACTAGAGGACTAAGTGCTTATGCCGATCTCCAGTATCGCCACATCAACTATACCATCGACGGAAACAATGATAAATATGACTGGAGCAAGAATGCGCTGCGTCCACTGGCAGTAGATAAAAAGTTCGATTTCTTTAATCCGAAAGTAGGATTAAACTGGAACATCACTTCCAACCATCGTGTCTATGCCTCTTTCTCGGTTGCTCAAAAAGAGCCAACAAGAAACAATTATACGGATGGTAATCCGGACTCGTACCCCAAAGCAGAAAAGCTGCTCGACTATGAAGCAGGATATACCTTCGCCAACCAATGGCTGACAGCAGGTGCAAACTTCTACTACATGGACTATACCGACCAACTGGTTCTGACCGGAGCCTTAAACGATATAGGTGAAGCACTGACCGAAAACGTGCCGGACAGTTATCGCATGGGAATCGCAATCATGCTGGGAATCAAACCGTGCAAATGGTTTCAATGGGATATCAACGCTACATGGAGCAAAAACCGTATTCAGGATTTCGTAGAGAGCCTGCCGGGCTACCACTATAATGACGACGGTAGCTCTACTTCTCTCCCGACTATTCAGATAAAGCATAAAGACACTCACATTGCTTTCTCACCGGACTTCTTACTCAACAATCGTTTCTCATTCAATTATAAGGGATTCGAAGCTGCCCTGCAATCACAGTTCGTGAGCAAACAGTATATGACAAACGCAGAAGTTGAAGAACTGACTCTTGATAAGTATTTTGTCAGCAACCTCAATCTGGCGTACAGCTTCCGTCCCAAGAAAGTACTGAAAGAAGTCACCGTAGGATTTACTGTATACAATCTGTTTAATGAAAAATATGAAAACAACGGCTGGGCATCAAGTGACTACACCGATACGCTGGAAAATCGGGGAAACTATGCCGGATATGCTGCACAAGCAGGAACAAACGTTATGGGACATGTTTCTTTCCGCTTTTAATCACACAGAGTTATGGAATTGAATTTTCTGGAAATATTCGGTACGATTGTCGGGCTGATCTACCTTTGGTTAGAGTACCGGGCAAGTATCTACCTTTGGATAGCGGGCATTGTGATGCCTGCCATCTACATCTTCGTATATTACAAAGCCGGATTGTATGCTGACTTTGGCATCAATATCTACTACCTGATAGCTGCCATTTACGGCTGGTTCTTCTGGATGTGGGGACACAGGAAAAAGAAAGGTCAACTGACGACAGCAGATGCTTCAACCGGTGACACCCCTAAAGATCTTCCTATCGTACATACTCCGGGAAAATGTTACTTGCCTCTTTTTCTGGTATTCATCGTTTCTTTCCTCGGTATTGCATGGATACTGATAGCATATACGGATAGCAATGTTCCTTGGCTAGATAGCTTTACTACCGCATTAAGTATTGTCGGCATGTGGATGCTGGCACGTAAATACGTCGAGCAATGGTTTGCCTGGATTCTTGTGGATATTGTCTGCTGCGGACTTTATATCTACAAAGACCTTTATTTTACTTCCGCTTTGTATGGACTTTACTCCATTATAGCTATCTTTGGCTATTTTAAGTGGAAAAAATTAATGAGCATACAATGAAATACGAACACTATACTCCCGAAGCCGTGATACTAGCCAATGGCGAATATCCCAGCCATCCTCTTCCCCTGCAAATGCTGGAAAATGCAGAATTTGTAGTTTGTTGTGACGGGGCTGCCAATGAATATATCCTGCGTGGGCATACCCCCGATGTAATTATCGGTGACGGGGATTCTCTTTCACCGGAATATAAAGAACTTTTCTCCCCTATTGTACATCAGATAGCGGATCAAGAAACGAACGACCAAACCAAAGCTGTTCATTTCCTGCAAAAGAAAGGATTCCGAAGAATTGCCATTGTCGGAGCCACCGGCAAACGGGAAGATCATACATTAGGAAACATCAGTCTGCTGATCGACTACATGAAAGATGGTATCGAGGTACGTACCATTACCGATTATGGTATGTTTATCCCCGCCAAAGACACGCAAGCTTTCGCCTCTCATCCGGGGCAACAAGTTTCTATTTTCAATTTCGGAGCGAAAGGATTGCAAGGAGAGGGATTAGTTTATCCTCTTAGTGATTTTACTAATTGGTGGCAAGGAACGCTTAATGAAGCAACAGCAAATGAGTTTACTGTTCATTGTACGGGAGAATATTTAGTATTCTTAGCTTCTATATAAACTATATTGCAATTATCCGGTTTATGCCACCCTATTGTCACAATTGTGCCACTTTGTTGGCACGACCGTGACACTTCGATGGCACAACCGTGCCAACAAGGTGGCACAAATTCATTCATAGGAAGAAGAGGATTAAAGCGTCAACAAATACTTCTTGAAGTCCGCAAAGTCTTTTGTCATTTGAAGGCTTTTTTTCTCGCCTTTCATAAATTCCTGCAATTTGGCAGGGATTTCTACCGCTTCTCCAATAATGCTTTCCACTGTTTCGAGGAACTTGGCAGGATGAGCCGTTTCAAGGAATACACCTGTTTCCCCCTCTTTCAAGCCTTCTACCAATGCACGATATCCACAAGCACCATGAGGATCAAGGAGATAATGATGTTCTTTCCAGGTTTCCTTCACCGTTTCGCGGATTTGCTCATCGGTATAAGTTGTTCCTGAAATCTCGGCAGAGATATCAGCATGTGAACCACTATATAAATCGAGTACGCGGGCAAAGTTACTCGGATCGCCTACGTCCATAGCATTAGCAATCGTTGCGATAGACGGACGGGGATTATATTTACCTGTCTGCAGATATTGATAGAAAATATCGTTGCGGTTATTGGCAGCAATGAAACGCTTCACGGGTAAACCCATCTTCTTGCCAAACAATCCGGCGGTGATATTTCCGAAGTTTCCACTAGGTACACAGATTACAGCATTATCAGCTTTTCCGGCACGTTTCAATTGTGCATAAGCATAGAAATAATAGAATGCCTGCGGCAAGAAACGGGCTACATTGATGGAGTTGGCAGAAGTCAACGAAAGGTGTTCATTCAATTCTTTATCCATGAAAGCAGATTTCACCAATGCCTGACAATCATCAAATGTTCCGTCCACTTCAAGCGCAGTAATATTCTGTCCGAGCGTAGTGAATTGCTTCTCCTGTATTTCGCTCACTTTTCCTTTCGGATAAAGCACATACACATGAATACCTTCCACACCCAGAAAGCCGTTGGCAACAGCACTTCCCGTATCACCGGAAGTAGCTACCAATACATTGACATTCTTTTGTCCTTCTTTTTTAATGAAGTATCCCAAAAGACGCGCCATGAAACGACCGCCTACATCTTTAAATGCTAACGTCGGTCCGTGGAAAAGTTCAAGTGAATAGATGTTATCTGCCACCTTAACCAAAGGTACATCGAAACTTAATGTATCATATACAATCTGTTTCAGCGTATCGGCAGGAATATCCTCACCGAAGAAAGCATCGGCTACGCGATAAGCAATTTCCTGAAAGGATAAACTATCAATCGTATCGTAAAAGTCCTGTGGAAGAGGTTTGATAGACATAGGCATAAACAGCCCTTTGTCGGCAGCAAGCCCTTTTACCACCGCTTCTTGCAGTGAGGCAACAGGTGCTTGTTTATTCGTACTATAATATTTCATAATCTGTGGTGACTTATTTCATGAATTCTTTTATAAACTCGTCTTCTTTCAGAAGTCCGTAACTACCGTTGCAAGCGGCTATTTCATCATACGTCTGCACTTCGTCCGGCTCGATACCCGGATACCAGATAAGAAACGGAATGGGATCAGATGTATGAGTACGAAGCTCACAGGGAGTAGGATGATCGGGCAATACAGCAATGGCTACCGGTTCGTCCCAATCTTTCACTGCTTCATAAATAGGTCCTACGGCACGTTTATCAAGATTCTCGATAGTGAGAAGTTTCAAGTCGATGTCTCCTTCGTGTCCGGCCTCATCACTGGCTTCGATATGCAGATAAACAAAATCATCCGTCTTCAATGCTTCCAAGGCAGCGGTCACTTTGTTTTCATAGTTCGTATTATAAAGTCCGGTTGCTCCCTCTACTGCGATGCGACGTAAATCAGCATAATAACCGATTCCGTTTATCAGATCGACAGCCGAGATGACTGCTCCTTTCTTTACCTGTGGGAAAGTCTCGGAGAAAGTAGGCATCTGCGGACGGTAACCGGGACTCCAGGGCCAAATACTGTTCGCAGGATCTTTACCTTCTGCCATACGTTTCAGATTCAATGGATGATCTTTCAGCAATTCCTGTGATTTCAGAATCAGGTCGTTAATCAGATCTGCCGTTTCTTGCGCTTCCGAAACCAATGGTTTCACCATCAATGGACGGAAAGGTTTCAAAGGTACATCATGCGGAGGTGTACAGTCCAGTTCTTTATTACCTCCCTTGATAACCAATAGATGGCGGTACTGAACTCCTGTATGAAAGCGTACGCGGTCATTGCCCAGTTTTTCTTGCAAATATTGAATCAATACATCTGCTTCTTCTGTAGATATATGTCCGGAGGAGTGATTCTTCAGAATTTCTCCTTCCACACAAATCAAATTACAGCGCATTGCCATCTCGCCCGGTTTCAGATCCACACCAATACTGGCAGCTTCCAGCGGTCCGCGACCTTCATATACCTTTGGCAAATTATATCCCAACACGGACATATTGGCAACTTCACTACCCGGATGGAAACCTTCCGCCACAGTAATCAGGCGGCCGTTACGTCCCATGCGAGCTAGCTTATCCATATAAGGCGTCTTTGCATATTGCAGGAGCGTCTTGTCCCCTAATGACTTCACTGGCCAATCGGCCATTCCGTCTCCCAATATGATAATATGTTTCATAAGGCGTTTAAACATTTGCGATGCTCATGATGTCGGCAAATACTCCGGCAGCCGTTACGCCGGCACCGGCACCGTATCCTTGAATCATCATCGGATATTCTTTATAGCGTTCCGTAGTGAGCAGGATAATATTGTTGCTGCCTTCCAAGCCGTAGAACGGATGGTTGGCTCCTACTTCCTGCAGGCCGACGGAGGCTTTTCCATTCTCCAGTTTGGCGACGAAACGCCAGTGCTTGTTTTCTTTTTCCAATACCTGGCGACGGGCTTCAAAGTCTGCGTCGAGACTTGGAACACGTTTCCAGAAATCTTCCAGAGAACCTTCGAAGAAGTCATTCGGAACAAAGAGGTTCTTTTCAACATCTTCCTGTTCCAGACGGTATCCGGCTTCACGTGCCAGAATCACCAGTTTACGGATCACATCTTTTCCACTCAAGTCAATACGTGGGTCCGGTTCGGAGTAGCGTTCTTCCTGTGCCATTTTGATGGTACGGCTGAAAGGAATATCGGCGCTGATTTTATTAAATATATAGTTCAGTGTACCGGAAAGCACCGCTTCAATCTTCAGAATCTTGTCACCGCTATGAATCAGGTCATTAATTGTATTGATGATCGGAAGACCTGCACCTACGTTTGTTTCGAACAGATACTTCACACCCCGTTGGCGGGCAATCGTTTTCAGTTCACGATAGTTTTCATAAGCGGAAGAAGCCGCAATCTTATTGGCTGCTACCACAGAGATATTGTGTTGCAGGAAATCTTTGTAAAGCGATGCGATGTCAGCGCTGGCCGTACAGTCTACAAATACAGAATTAAAGATATTCATTCCGATAATCTCGTCGCGGATGGTTTGCAAGCTGCTGTCCTTGCCCTTTTCCAACAGTTCTTCACGGAAGTTGGCGAGGTCGAAACCTTCACGGCTGAACATTGCCTTGGCTGCATCAATGATGCCTACTACATGGAGTTTCAGTCCGTTTTCCATCATCAGCTTTTGTTGCTGGCAACGAATCTGTTCTACCAGACTGCCCCCTACCGTACCGACACCACAGATAAAGAGGTTCAATACCTGATATTCGGAGAGGAAGAAAGAATCGTGGATTACGTTCAATGATTTACGCAAGGATTTGGAATCGACCACAAAAGAGATATTGGTTTCCGAAGCTCCCTGTGCACAAGCGATAACGTTGATACCATTACGTCCCAGTGTACCGAAAAGTTTACCTGCGATACCCGGTGTATGTTTCATATTCTCACCTACAATAGCCACTGTTGCCAGATTTCTTTCCGCCAGAATCGGAGAAATCTCCCCCATCTCTATTTCTTTCGCAAATTCTTCGTTCAGCACTTCACAAGCCAGGTCGGCATCGGCATTACGCACACCGATAGAAGTACTGTTTTCCGATGAAGCCTGTGAGACGAGGAACACGCTGATTCCATTCTTTGCCAATGCTTTAAAAATGCGGTAGTTTACACCGATCACACCTACCATACCAAGACCCTGAACAGTAATCAGACTTGTGTCGTTGATGGAGGAAATCCCCTTGATAGCCTTGCTCTGCGGGTTGGAAACTTCTTGTTTGATAACCGTTCCCACTCCATCCGGGTTGAATGTATTCTTTATTATAATAGGAATATTCTTGTGACATACGGGATAGATAGTCGGCGGATAAACCACCTTTGCGCCGAAGTTACAAAGTTCGGTCGCTTCTACGTAACTCAATTCCGTAATCGTATAAGCAGTCGAAATGACACGCGGATCAGCCGTCATAAATCCATCTACGTCCGTCCAGATTTCCAGACTTGCCGCATCCAGCGCCGCAGCAATAATGGCAGCCGTATAGTCCGAGCCACCGCGTCCGAGGTTTGTTACATCCCCTGTCGTTTTATCCGAAGAGATGAATCCCGGCACCAGCGCTACTTTAGGAATAGACTGGAAAGCCTCTTTCACCAGTTTATTAGTCAATTCTGTATCCAGCGTGTGCTTGCTATGCTTTCTTTCCGTCTTGATAAAAGTGCGCGAATCGAACCATTTTGCTCCCTCAATCAGTGCGGTGACGATGATCGATGAAAGGCGTTCACCATAGCTGACGATTGTATCCGAAGTCTTCGGGGAAAGGTCTTTAATCAGGTAAATTCCCTGAAAGATATCCTTCAATTCGTTCAGTAGTTCGCCAATCTGACGTTGCAACGATACTTGCTTTTCTCCGGCAGGAATCACCTCCTTAATCATCTCCACATGACGGTAAACGATTTCGCGGAACTCACCCTCATAGGCTGAATCTCCCACTGCCGCCATCTTCGATGTATTTATCAATTTGTCAGTGATGCCTCCCAATGCGGAAACAACTACAATTACCGGCTCATTTGCCGACTCTACAATTCTCTTTACGCTTAAAATGCTGTTCACGGAACCTACGGATGTTCCGCCGAATTTCATTACTTTCATGAAGATACTTATTTAAATGCAATGTCCTGAAGTTTGCTTTTTACAGAACGATTGGTTGTTTACGAATAAAATTGAATTTGAATTTTGCCTGCTTATACAAGCGTGAATCACGTAGATACACAAAAACTATCCATTAACCCCTAAGGGTCATGGTACACATGGATGTGACTGTATGTGGATAGTACTTCATCATAGTCCTTGTTTCTACTCTTGTTTTTGATAAGTGTCGCAAAAGTAATAATAAAAACGTTCAATCTATCACTTTTTTCGGTTTTTTTCTGATAAAAAGAATCTTTCGCCTGCGCTTTATCCGGTCATTCGCCTTCACTTTTATGACATTTTGTTACTTATTTATCAAATCTATTATTATATTTGCGAAAACAATCGCACAAAATCAGCTTATGAGCCCATTAAATACTTCCGTATTGTTAATATACACCGGTGGAACAATTGGTATGATTGAGAATGCCGCGACAGGTGCTCTGGAGAACTTTAACTTCGAGCAACTGCAAAAGTATATCCCCGAACTGCAAAAGTTCAATTTTCCAATTGACACCTATCAGTTTGATCCTCCGATGGATTCGTCGGACATGGAACCGGATATGTGGCGGAAGCTGGTACGCATTATTCATGACAACTACAATCGTTACCACGGCTTCGTCATCCTGCACGGAACGGACACGATGGCTTATACCGCTTCCGCACTAAGTTTTATGCTGGAAGGACTGGACAAACCCGTCATTCTCACAGGCTCGCAGCTTCCCATCGGCGTACTCCGCACCGACGGAAAGGAAAATCTGATGACCAGTATCGAGATTGCCATTGCACAAAACAAGGAAGGAAGGGCACTGGTGCCCGAAGTATGCATCTTCTTTGAAAATCACCTGATGCGGGGAAACCGTACGACAAAGATGAATGCAGAAAACTTCAATGCATTCCGTTCTTTCAATTATCCGGTATTGGCGGAAGCGGGAATCCATATTAAATATAATAATGTGCAAATTCACGGAAATGGTGAAGAGCGGGAATTGAAACCGCACTATTTGCTGGATACCAATGTAGTGGTACTGAAACTCTTTCCGGGCATCCAGGAAAATGTAATTGCCACCATTCTGGGGATTGAAGGTTTAAAGGCGGTTGTGCTCGAAACATACGGTTCAGGGAATGCTCCCCGAAAGGAATGGTTTATACGCCGGCTCTGTCAAGCCAGTGAACGTGGAATTGTGATTGTCAACGTAACACAATGCAGCGCAGGAATGGTAGAAATGGAACGTTACGAAACAGGATACCAGTTATTGCAGGCAGGCGTTGTCTCCGGATATGACAGTACAACGGAATCGGCAGTCACTAAATTAATGTTCTTACTGGGACATGGATATACCCCGGATGAGGTACGCGACCGGATGAACCGTTCGATAGCAGGAGAGATAACTCTGTAGGCTTCATCTATTTCTATTAGGCAGGGATAACTTATTTCTAATAAATTATCCCTATTTTTGTACCCTACAAGAAGAAAGGAATTTCGATGGCAAAAGAGAAAACCGTATATGTATGCAGTAATTGCGGACAGGATTCACCGAAATGGGTGGGTAAATGTCCGTCGTGTGGAGAATGGAATACGTATGTTGAGGAAATCGTACGGAAAGAAGCCACTAACCGCCGTCCGGTGTCGGGCATTGAAACACAGAAGCCCAAGCCACTGGCACTTAGCGATATAGAGGCAGACGATGAGCCACGCATCAATATGCACGATGATGAACTGAATCGTGTATTGGGGGGCGGACTTGTACAGGGTTCTCTTGTCCTGATAGGCGGCGAACCGGGAATCGGTAAATCGACGCTCGTCATGCAGACCGTACTGCACATGCCGGAAAAGAAGATTCTTTATGTATCCGGTGAAGAGAGTGCACGACAGCTGAAACTTCGTGCCGACCGTCTCTCTGACACTTCCAGCGATTGCCTGATCGTTTGCGAGACTTCACTCGAACAGATTTATGTGCATATCAAGAATACAAATCCCGATTTAGTGATTATCGACTCTATACAGACTATTTCCACCGAAAGTATCGAATCGTCTCCCGGAAGTATAGCGCAAGTCAGAGAATGTTCGGCGTCTATTCTTCGTTTTGCGAAAGAAACGCATACGCCTGTATTGCTGATCGGACATATTAATAAGGAAGGAAGTATTGCAGGACCTAAAGTGCTGGAACATATCGTAGATACTGTTCTTCAATTTGAAGGCGACCAACATTATATGTATCGTATTCTACGCAGTATCAAGAATCGTTTCGGTAGTACGGCAGAATTAGGTATTTATGAAATGCGTCAGGATGGGTTGCGCCAGGTAAATAATCCTTCCGAACTTTTGCTAAGTCAGGATCATGAAGGGATGAGCGGGGTAGCCATTGCCTCCGCCATTGAGGGGATTCGCCCGTTTTTAATTGAAACACAAGCTTTGGTAAGCTCTGCAGTCTACGGAAATCCGCAACGTTCGGCAACCGGTTTCGATTTGAGAAGAATGAATATGCTGCTGGCTGTTCTCGAAAAGCGGGTGGGATTTAAGTTGGCACAGAAAGATGTGTTCCTGAATATTGCCGGAGGATTGAAAGTGAATGATCCGGCTATCGACCTGCCGGTTATCAGTGCGATCCTTTCTTCCAATATGGATGCAGCCATTGAACCGGAAGTTTGTATGGCGGGAGAAATCGGTCTGTCGGGAGAGATACGTCCTGTGAATCGAATTGAACAGCGTATCGGTGAAGCTGAAAAGTTAGGTTTCAAACGCTTCTTGCTGCCCAAATATAACTTGCAAGGGATCGATACCCAAAAACTGAAGATAGAATTAGTACCGGTAAGAAAAGTAGAAGAGGCGTTCAGGGCTTTATTCGGATAAGACACTGATGCATAAATAGCCCGTTTTTCTAATTGGATAATCAAAAACAATATCAATAATAACTAAATGACACAAGAATACCAACTCCGTATACTTCCCGAAATCGCAGCAAACGAACAGAAATTAAAGGAATATCTTTCTAAAGAAAAAGGTCTGAATTTACGTGACATCACCGCTACCCGAATCTTGAAACGGAGTATTGATGCACGCCAGCGGACTATCTTCGTCAATCTGAAGGTGAGAGCATACATCAAGGAAATGCCACAAGAAGATGAGTACGAACGTACTATATATAATAATGTAGAAGGAAAACCGCAAGTGATTGTCGTTGGTGCAGGCCCCGGCGGCCTATTCGCTGCTTTACGCCTTGTTGAACTCGGATTACGCCCTATCGTCATCGAACGTGGAAAAGACGTGCGCGAACGTAAAAAAGACCTGGCACAAATCAGCAGGGAACACACTGTTGATCCGGAATCGAATTACAGTTTCGGAGAAGGAGGTGCAGGAGCTTATTCGGATGGGAAGCTCTATACCCGGAGCAAGAAGAGAGGAAATGTAGATAAGATTCTGAACGTATTTTGCCAGCATGGAGCTTCGACTTCGATATTGGTGGATGCGCATCCGCATATCGGAACAGACAAATTGCCACGTGTCATTGAAAATATGCGGAACACCATTATCGAATGTGGCGGAGAAGTACATTTCCAGACACGAATGGATGCATTGATTATTGAGAACGATGAAGTCAAAGGTATCGAAACAAATACAGGAAAGACCTTTCTCGGACCTGTGATACTGGCAACCGGACATTCGGCAAGAGATGTATATCGTTGGCTGGCTGCCAATAATGTGACGATTGAAGCGAAAGGAATCGCTGTCGGGGTACGTCTGGAACATCCGGCCATGTTGATCGATCAAATACAATACCATAATAAGAATGGACGGGGCAAATACCTGCCCGCTGCTGAATACAGCTTTGTAACACAGGCAGAAGGCAGAGGAGTATATAGTTTCTGTATGTGTCCCGGTGGCTTTATCGTTCCTGCTGCCAGCGGACCGGAACAAGTGGTAGTAAACGGAATGTCTCCTGCCAACCGTGGGTCACGGTGGAGTAATTCGGGAATGGTAGTGGAAATTCAACCGGAAGATTTGGGAAATGAAGAATTAAAAATGAGGAATGAAGAATTGGCTGCGCAACAAGATGAACAGCTGATGGCACTAAACCCGAATTTGAAAAGTTCACAACTTTCAGAGATTAATTCACAGTTACTATCTGTTCTTCATTTTCAAGAGGAATTGGAACGTCAATGCTGGTTGCAGGGAGGCAGACGACAGACTGCTCCGGCACAACGCATGCTGGATTTTACCCGCAAGAAATTGAGTTACGATCTGCCCGAGTCATCCTATAGTCCGGGATTGATTTCGTCTCCACTTCATTTCTGGATGCCATCATTTATTAGCAAAAGGCTATCCCTTGGTTTCCAACAATTCGGACGAAGCAGTCACGGATTCCTGACAAATGAGGCAGTAATGATTGGTGTGGAAACACGAACTTCTTCTCCCGTTCGTATCATACGCGATAAGGATACTCTGCAACATGTCACCGTTCGTGGATTATTTCCTTGCGGAGAAGGGGCAGGCTATGCCGGAGGAATTGTGTCTGCCGGAGTGGACGGCGAACGATGTGCAGAAGCAGTAGCCAACTATTTCAATCATTAATTAAACTTACACTAAAATGAATTATCAACCCGAAATAGCAATTGTAGAAGCCAATACATTGACCTGTCTCGGTCTGAAAGGAATCCTGGAGGAAATGATTCCTATGGCAACCATACGGACTTTTCATCACTTCAGCGAACTGATGGACGATACTCCCGATATGTATGCCCACTATTTCATTTCCGCACAGATTTACGTGGAGCACAATGCTTTCTTTCTCCCCCGGAAACGAAAAACGATTGTATTGGCAAGCGACAGTCCGCAATTCCAACTGTCCGGTGTACCCGTACTCAACATTCATGAATCCGAAGAAGAGTTGGTGAAAAACATATTGAAACTTCACCAACATGCTCACCATGACGGTTATCCGGTAAAAGATATGCCACCCATGCCTCCGATGCAGCCTCATCAGGAAATTCTATCCGCCCGTGAAATAGAAGTGCTCGTACTGATAACCAAAGGATTAATCAACAAAGAAATAGCAGATAAACTGAATATCAGCCTGACTACCGTTATCACTCACCGAAAAAATATCACGGAGAAATTAGGCATTAAGTCCGTCTCCGGGCTGACTATTTATGCTGTAATGAACGGATATATCGAAGCGGACCGAATCTGACTTCTTAAAAAATAAGTCATAATCCTAATAAATGAGGATTGACCGTCATCTATATTTGCCGTTACTTTGCACCAGATAAATTAACAGCAGATGAAGACAAAGAAGATTATGATTGCCCTCATGCTCCTGACGACAGGGACAGCATGGGCTGAAGATTTCCCCAAAGACTCACTAAAAATAGTAGACATCGAAGAGGTGGTAGTGATTGCTACTCCAAAAGAGAACCGTAAACTACGTGATCTGCCGGTAGCCGCCACCGTTTTATCGCAAGACAATATGCGCGCCAATCAGGTAAATTCCGTGAAGAACCTGACAGGTATTGTTCCCAATCTGTTTATCCCTGACTATGGTTCCAAACTGACTACTTCGATTTATATCCGTGGAATCGGTTCACGCATCAATACTCCGTCCGTAGGACTTTATGTAGACAATATCCCTTATATCGACAAATCCGCTTTCGACTTCAACTATGCTGATATCGAACGTATTGATATTCTTCGCGGACCACAAGGTACTCTCTACGGGCGTAACACGATGGGAGGGCTTATCAAGGTACATACTAAATCTCCTTTCACTTATCAAGGCACCGATATTCGCATGGGAGCAGCAACTTACAATAATTATAATGTTTCACTCACCCACTATCACCGCACATCCGACCGCTTCGCTTTTTCTACCGGAGGTTTCTACGAACACACAGGTGGCTTCTTTGAAAATTCGGCAAGAAATAACGAAAAGGTCGACAAAAGCAACGCCGGAGGCGGACGTTTTCGTGGAATTTACCTGCCGACATCTAATCTAAAAATAGATATGGCACTTAGCTATGAATATAGCGATCAAGGTGGGTATCCGTATTATTATACCGGTATTACTCCCAGTGCCATAGCCAAAGCTCAAAAAGACGGTAAAGAAATTACAGAAGACCGGGCAGATTATATCGGAAAGATTTCATATAACGACCGCAGTAGTTACCGCCGTGGATTGCTCAACTCCGGTGTTAACATCGAATATCAAGCTAACAACTTTATATTAAGTGCCGTGACAGGTTATCAGAACCTGAATGACCGTATGTTCCTCGATCAGGATTTCACAGAAAGAGATATTTTCAATATTGAGCAAAAGCAACGTGCAAACACCATTTCCGAAGAGATTGTGTTGAAAGCCAAACCCGGAAAAAGATGGCAATGGGCTACGGGAGCTTTCGGATTCTATCAATGGCTGCATACTACAGGTCCTGTTTTGTTTAAAGAAGAAGGAGTGAAGTCGGTCATTGAAAACAACGCCAATGCTGCTTTTGAAGAAGCATCTGCCAAACCCGGAGCTCCCACCATGGGAATGACTGTACACAACCCGACTTTAAGCGTAGGAGGAACTTTCGATACCCCGACTCTTAGCGGTGCACTTTATCATCAGTCTACTTTCAACAACTTGTTCATAGAAGGGCTGTCCGTTACAGCCGGCCTCCGGCTCGATTACGAGAAAATCAGTATGAAGTATAATTCTCTTAGCACTCCTATCGATTTTGGTTTCGATTTTCACTTAGCTATGGGCCCCAACCAAATCAACCTGTCCGATCAGAATATGAAAGCTCCGGCCTCTTTTGTAGGCAAACTCTCGACTGATTATGTACAGCTTCTACCCAAATTTGCTATTCAATATGAATGGAAGAATCAAAATAACGTTTATGCCACCGTTACCCGGGGATATCGTTCGGGAGGATATAACATCCAAATGTTCTCTGACTTATCACAAACAGAATTGAAAAATTCGATGATGAATGCCATCAAAGAAAGTCCGACAATAGGGCAAGATGCTATATGGGGAGAAACTATTATTAAAATGATGGACCAAATGGTGCCTGCAAAAGAAATTGATGTAAAAGCGTCCACCACTTACAAACCCGAATATTCGTGGAACTACGAAGTAGGTAGTCATCTTACTCTATGGGAAGGCAGACTTTGGGCCGACGTCGCAGCATTCTACATGGATACCCGCGACCAACAACTCTCCCAATTTGCAGAAAGTGGTTTGGGGCGTATCACGATTAATGCAGGAAAAAGTCGCAGCTATGGTGCAGAAGCAGCTCTTCGTGCCAGTGTGACTAAAGAACTTAGCCTGAATGCCAGTTATGGATATACGTATGCCACCTTTACTGATTATGTAATCACCGAAGAGAAAAAAGATGGCACTCCCATAATTACGGATTACAATGGCAAATATGTTCCCTTTGTTCCCAAGCATACATTAAATATCGGTGGAGAATATGCCATCACCTGCAGCCCACGTTCTATCTTCGACCGGGTTGTATTCCAAGCGAACTATAACGCTGCCGGACGTATCTACTGGACTGAACAAAACGACGTCAGCCAATCCTTCTACGGCACACTCAACTGGAGAACGAATCTGGAAATCGGTGATGCAATGATTAGTTTCTGGGCACGCAACTTCCTGAATAAAGACTATGCCGCCTTCTATTTCGAAACAATGAACAAAGGTTTCATGCAGAAAGGACGCCCAATGCAATTTGGGGTAGATCTTCGCTGCCGCTTCTAATCATTTTTACTCATAAGGATATTATTTAGTCTTTTTATTGTCAGCTAAAGATTTCATCCATATAGAATAATGATTTTCAACGCATTAACAGCTGACAATAAGTGCTGACAATAACCCAAAACAGGCTGACAATAAAAGATTCGGACTTTTATTGTCAGCCTGTCTCTTTGTAGATTAACAGCATAGAATACGGGATAGAAGAACGTATGTCCCTATGAAGTTTGCATTATAAAGCCGTTATACTTGATTTACCCAATCGGTATTGTTCTGTCAGAGCTACGCTATCCTTAACTCTCCACGGCCGTGGTAGCATCTCTTCACGGCCGTGGGAGGATCTCGTCACAACTGTGGGAAGAAGTTACCACGGCCGTGGGAAGGTAAAGATAGCGGTACCCTCACACAACTATACCGGCACCTTACCGGAACTTTATCAATGCTTCGGCATTAGTTTACCTACTGCTTGCTATCAGTTTGCTTATACCTAAGACTGCTTCGTTCATAATCCAACGTGCCTGACCTATACTTCAGTACGATCAGATTCCTCCACCCCACCATGCAAACGCTCCATCTGATAAGCGATACGCTCCGTCCCATTCTTTACATAAATGATACCGCAACGTTGAAAGCCATACTTCGTCAGTATATGTTGCATGACCTTATTATCCCGGTGAGTATCTACCCGGACATTAGGCCAACGTTCGAAACACCAGTCCAGACAAGCTTCCGACACCCCTTTCTGCTTTCCGTTCGTTGCCAACCGGTGAATCACTCCATAAGGTTCGTCATTGAGCCATGCACCTTCATAAATCTGTTGATAAGTAGGATCTTCTCCCAAGATGAAACAAAAAGTTCCCAGAATTTCTCCTTGTTCATCTATGCAGGCAAAGCTATGACTCTCTTCAATTTCCCGACGAATCAATGCTTCCGACGGATAGCCGTCAATCCATTGGGTCGTGTTCCCGGTTGCACGCATAAAGGCACGGGCATAGTCATAAATCTCCATCACTAAAGGGAGATCTTTTATTTCGGTAGGTCTGATTTCCATCATTTGAAAAGTTATTCAGAAATAAAACAGATAATAAAATCACTCGTTAATCGCTCCACAATGGGGGCATATACCTTTCTCTTTTAGTTTCTCCCCGCAATGTCCGCAACGATACTTATACCCAATGTTTCGATAGACCTTCTTCGCAAAAACCAAAATAAAAAAGGCCAGGAATAGATAACCGATATAGATATGTGTCATCAGGATAAAGAAGAAATAACAGAAAATACAGCAGGACATCAGTCCCAGCAGATAAAAGATAGCCGCAGCGGGAGTCAATTGTCGGAACAAATCATCCAACACCGCCAAAGCTACTATCAGAAACAACCAAATACTCAACAGAAAAACAGAGAGAATGAAAGGAACTTTGAACGGTGACAAAGTTGGATTGAAATAAAAATGTTCCCACGTTTCCGGTACAAAGACCTGCATTGATTCGTAAATCGTTGCACTGAAAGCCATCAATAAACAAAGAAACAGGGGATAAACACTGTCAATATCATTAAAATAAACCATCTGCAACTGCTTCCGACGGAAAGCGCGAAACAAATAAGCCCCAACAAATAAAGCAAAAATAACCACAAAATAAGAGGCATGTGTATCGCTGAAAAGATGAATAGCCTGCGAAATACTATCAGTCGGTACAAATGACTTCTTGAGTTCTTTCTCACGTATCCAACCCTGTTCATCTTGTGTATGTGCCAGTTTCACCCAAATGCTGTCTACACTATCGGCAGGATGAACCGCAAACTCTGCAACCACTACCCTATCCCCCCTATTCAACTGAATAAAAGTATCTTTTATTGGGAGGCATTCCAAAGAGATGGAATCATCGACTACTTCCAAGTTTGTATTCCATGTATAATGGCGTTCATACAGGTAAGTCAGCGAATCTTTTGTTTTCTTCGACAGCTCCTCCGAATCCAGAGCAGGCGTTTTATAATAACAAGACGAAAGCAGAAACAGACACAATAGCAAGCCCATGACAGACTTCACCATAGAGAATGCAGAGAACACAAAGTTACTATAAGACACGGATGACATAGAAGACACAGAGAACATGGAGAATAATTTTCCATCTCTCTTCCACAAACCGTTCAAACGACCGGTACCGGAAGAATGAGTTGAAACGTTGTCTCCTCTACGTCCTCTGTGACGAATGATTCCGTGATTAATTATCCTCATTGTGCCGCCTTTACTTTCATTTGACAATTCTTACAATCAAATTCCAGACGAAAACGTTTGCCGTCATTCGACACCAAATAATAGGGCTCTTTATAAGGCGAACGTACCCGTTGATGGATAGGACACCAGCCCATACTATAGCGCAAACAATGTTTGCAGAACATCAGTACCGCATCTTCCACTGCTTCTTTTTCGTATGCTGCCGCTACCTGTTGTACCCCATGTTCTTGATAGAAAGAAGCTGCACGGGTATTCATTACATTCCCCAGATATGTTAATGTAGTTTGTGGGAAAGCATGACTCGTTGACTTCCATACTGCCAATTCCTGACGATAATTGATTCGACGGGCAGTTATCAATTGGTCGATTGCCTGTCTGCGGAAATCGGCTAACACTGAAGCTGGCAAAAACCAATTTCCGGTAAAGGATATTTCTATTTCTTTTGCTTCAAAAGGTGTATTCCCCAGTTTGGACAGTTGCGTTTTCAGATTGTCCGTCTGTGGAGTGCGGGCAAGTTCTTTCTCACGAGGGAGGGTGATTGTGACGCTATTATCATCTTCATCAGTCAATGTCAGGGAGAAACCAAAATTATTGTCGGCAAGCAAGATTTTCACTGCGATTTTCCTTTCGGCAGATTTGCGGGAAAGGATTCGTTCAAATTCCTGGTCGAAATTACGATACAGTGTAGTACGCGGCTTAATACGGGGCATTTCCTGCGGATAGAGTTTGTTACTGTCCACCCGGTTGATACGGAAACCCTGCAAACGTCCCTGTTCGTCGATATAGCAAACACCGTCTCCATTGTTAAAGGATTTAAGTCCGGCAACTGTCAGATAGTTGCCCCGGACCTCTTTCATGGTTCCCATCTCTTCACCCAGCGACTTAGGAGTGTCGAAAGAGAAAATCTCTTTATCACGTCCATTCAGGAAATAATGCGTGAATCCACGACTGAAACTCTTATCGAGTTGTGGTTTAAATTCGAAACTACACGTACCCGAAGAAGCACGTACATATTCCGGACGACGGGCAAAGATCGCATCCAGTTTCTGGCGATAAGCAGCCGTCACATTCTTCACATAAGATACGTCTTTCAGTCGTCCCTCTATTTTAAATGAAGAAGCTCCGGCATCCAGTAGTTGCTCCAATTCGTCGCTTTGATTCATGTCTTTCAGGGAAAGCAGATGTTTGTCTTTGACAATCACTTTCCCGTCTGCATCTACCAGACTAAAAGGCAGACGGCAGAATTGTGCACACTCTCCACGATTGGCACTACGACCGAAACAGGCTTGACTAACATAGCATTGCCCGCTATAACTGACACAAAGAGCACCATGTACAAATACTTCCAAAGGTACTTCCGGACAGCTTTCATGAATCTTCTTTATTTCACGCAACGATAACTCCCGCGCCAACACCACTTGACGGAAACCTGCTTCCCAAAGGAACTTCACTTTTTCCGGCGTACGATTGTCCATCTGCGTACTGGCATGAAGTGGTATCGGAGGAAGATTCAGTTTCGTGATTCCCATATCCTGTACAATCAGTGCATCGACACCAATCCGATAAAGTGCATGAATCATCTCCTCCGTCTCTTTCAACTCTTCTTCTTTCAGAATCGTATTGACCGTGACATAAATACGTGCATTATACAAATGAGCATGCTGCACCAATGCTTCAATATCTTCCAATGAGTTCACAGCTGCCGCACGGGCACCGAATTTCGGAGCACCGATATATACAGCATCTGCACCATGGTTGATAGCTTCAATACCACATTCCAAGTTTTTCGCCGGAGCGAGAAGTTCTATTTTACGCTGCTTTATCATTTAATATCATTGATGTTGTAAGGTGTTTCCTGATAAACAAAGTAGTTCAACCAGTTGGAGAACAACAAATTGGCATGAGCACGCCAACGTACCAACGGGCCTTTTTCAGGATCATCGTCTATATAATAATTGCGGGGAATCTCTATTGGCAGGCCTTTATCCAAGTCACGGCGGTATTCCGTATCCAGTGTCAGCGGAGAATATTCAGAGTGCCCCGTGACAAAGAACTCACGTCCGCCCCGTGCCATTGCCATATAGACACCGGCCTCTTTCGATTCGGAAAGCAACGTCAGTTCCGGAACTTTCAGAATATCTTCCCTGCGCACTTCCGTATGACGGCTATGCGGCACATAGAAACAATCGTCAAAACCACGGAAGATGGAATGGAAAGGTTCCAGTACACGATGCTCAAAGATGCCGAACATTTTCTCTTCCAACGGATATTTAGGAATTCCATAATGATGATACAATCCGGCCTGCGCTGCCCAACATATATATAAGGTAGAAGTGACATGCGTACGTGCCCAATCAAAGATTTCCGTAATCTCATCCCAATAGGTCACTTCTTCGAAGTCCATCTGTTCTACAGGAGCTCCGGTGATAATCATACCATCATACTTCTCATGACGCATCTGATCGAAATCCGTATAGAACGTTTTCATGTGTTCTATCGGTGTATTCTTCGACGTGTGGCTCTTGATCTTCATAAACGAAATCTCCACCTGAAGAGGTGTATTCGAAAGTAAGCGCACCAAGTCTGTTTCCGTTGTAATCTTCAACGGCATCAGGTTCAGAATCACAATCCGTAGCGGACGAATATCTTGCTGCGTAGCGCGGGAAGTGTCGATCACAAAAATATTTTCTTCCTTCAAAAGCTCTATCGCAGGTAGTTTATCGGGTAAATTTAAAGGCATAATCGCTATATATTAGTAATTTGAGTGCAAAAATACGAAAAATATAGCAGATTATAGGGAGGTTGCTTATTTAGAAGACGTACAAATTAAGTCAATTTAATCATCGAAGCATAACAACTAATCAATAAAAGCCTTATTTTTGCCGAAGAAATTAGTACTAATAATTTAAATCTTAGAAAAATGGCTTACGTAATTAGTGACGATTGTATTGCTTGCGGAACTTGCATTGACGAGTGTCCGGTAGAAGCTATCTCTGAAGGTGATATCTATTCTATCAACCCAGATGTATGTACTGACTGTGGTACTTGCGCAGACGTTTGTCCGTCTGAAGCAATTCACCCGGCTGAATAATACAAGCTACAAAAAATCTATAGGCTGCTTTCTACGGAAGGCAGCCTTTTTTATTGCTCTACATTTTTTTTATTTTCTCCACCACAGATTACACAGATAAACACAGATTATTTATATTCAACTAAAAAATGGAATGAAGTGTCCCCCTCTCGAAAACAAAAAAATGAGGTTGTGTCAAAACGCTGACACAGCCTTTTTTATGCGCAAAGC